>NZ_JAUSVX010000017.1 GCF_030814995.1 Labrys wisconsinensis
CGCCAATGCCGGCGGCAACACCGTCCTCAGCACGGCGACCTATGACGCCGTGCGCGGCTGGCTCACCGGCCTGCGGCACGAGCAGTCCGGCGGCAGCGCCCTGCTGTCGCTGGGCTACACCCGCGCCCTGACCGGCCGCATCGACGCCGTCACCAGCAGCACCGCGACCGATGCCTGGACCTATACCTATGACCGGCTCGACCGGCTGACCCAGGCGACCAATGCCGGCGCCAGCGCCTACAACGAGGCCTATACGTACGACCTCGCCGGCAACCTCACCTCCAAGACCGGGGTGGGGACCTACACCTACGGGCCGAACGGCGGCGCCAGCCCCAATGCCGGGCCGCATGCCGTCTCCAGGATCGTCCTCGGCAGCACGACCTCCGACTTCCTCTATGACGCCAACGGCAACCTGACCAGCGGCAATGGCCGCACCTATGTCTGGGACGGCGAGAACCGGCCGGTCTCGATCACGGTCGGCAGCACGACCTCGACCTTCGTCTACGGGCCCGACGGAGGGCGGCTGAAGAAGATCACCAAGGCCGCGCCGCGCGGCTGCGCCGGCGCCGGGCCGACGGAGACGACGCTCTATGTCTTCGGCGACGAGCGCGTCACCTATGCCGGCTCGTCCTTCGCCTGCGTGCCGGCGGCGCCGACCTGGATCACCTATCCGACCTCGACCACCAAGCGCGAGGCGATCCCCGGCCAGGCGGTGCAGACCTATCTCCTGCTGAAGGACCATCTCGGCTCGGTCCGGGTGGTGGCGGATGCGGCGACCGGCGCCCTGGTCTCATCCTCGAGCTACGCGCCCTTCGGCTTCCAGCGCGTGGTCACGACCTCGACGGCGACGCGCGAGAGCCGAGCCTATATCGACCAGGTGCAGGACGAGACCGGGCTGCTCTACCTCAACGCCCGCTACTACGACCCGAAGGTCGCCCGCTTCGTCTCGCCCGACTGGTGGGACCCGACGCAGGATGGTGTCGGCACCAACCGCTATGCCTATGCGGCAAATGATCCCGTCAATATGAGTGACCCCAGCGGCCATGCTTCTGGATCGGGGAGTGTCGTCGGTCCGGGGAATACCAACTGGGGATGCGGCGCATGCGGAAGCGACCCGAACAGCACGTACGCTGGCAATAGCGGAGCTGGCAACAGAGGCAATGAAAGCGCGAACGCGGTCGGAAACTTCAGCGGTGGCGGAGGCGGAGGAGGAGGCGGAGCCTCGACGACCGTTGCTGCCTCACGTCGGCCGACAATCTGGGCTCAGATCGGATATACAGGAGATACTGAAACTGCGGCAGGGTTCGCACGCGCCGCGTCACTCGTGACTGCCGCCGGCTTGGACCGCCGTTGTGATTGTGGCACACGCTCGGCAAGTGCCTATGAGCAGGCAGGATACTTTGGCGAAACAACAACTGCGATGGGCTTACTGCTCGGCGAGGCGGCTAGGTCCGCCGCAGAAACTGCTGCCGTTGCCGGAGTTCAGGCAGTTTGGACCGGCAACGGCTACGCTCTCGTAAAAGATAGCTCGGCAGGTTATGAATTGCTGGGAACTTCGGATTGGCAATTTGCTCAATTGGCTCAACGTACGGTTTCCGAAGATGGTAGAGTTATTTACACAATATCTCCATCCGACATAGGGACGTTTTTCCGCGCGCAAACTAATCCAAATAGTGTTGGGTTCAGTTTGGGCAATCATCGTGGTGGAGCGTATTTGATGAAAGGCGCGACATATTACGGTGAAACGGTTTTTGGCGGAATATATACAAATGGATCTATGATTGTTTCATGGGGTGACAAGACATATGGTATTGTGACTGCGACGCAAGATACCACCATAGTGGCGACTCCATTACGGGGGCCAAGTGGAGAGCGATATAGTGGTGGATTTACCATTCATCAATATAACGGATACTGAAGAGGAATTTTAGAAAAATGATGCGCTACCGCTTATCGATCTGCGTAAGCTGTGCTGTCTACTCTGCGCTCTGCTATATGTTTGGAGGGTTGAGTGCTGGAGAGGTCGATGGTGGTGATGATCTTCCATTTCAGTCGACTGTGGAAATTGGGCGCGGTGAGGATTGTATCACTGGAGCTGGGATATTTACGTTCAGCGGAGATAAGATGACAATTGTTATTCCGAGAAATGTTGGACGTGAATATAATTCCTTTATGATCTTGAAGGCGCCCTTGTCGGATGGAAGTGGCCAAAGAATAACTCTTGTCGGCAAGACATGTTCAGTTGAAATGGTGATAAAATCTAAGAAGCTTAATGATTGATAGGATTTTCATTTTGCTGTATTGGCTGCCCATTAGTCTGGTGATGTTTGGGTGTCAATCTGAATGATTGAAATGTTGCTATGCAAGATATGACGTGTCTTGTCGCAAGCTCGCTGATAGCCTTGAGGCGCAAGTTAATTTACCTCTATCATGATGGACTGGAACGTTGTCACTCAATCGCGACGAAGAAAGGGGTAATACAATTGGTTTAACAGGATCAAGTCCGTTTACCGAAATTAAAATCAGACACGGTCTTGGAATTGGCTCGCGGCGGAGCGCCCAGTGAGCGGCAGGCGAGGCAAATCGACTCTAATTTCAGCAGTATTTATTTTACTGGTCGGTCCGTATTTTTCAATTTTTGGAAGCAATTGCACCTCGGCTAGTGAAATTCTCTATTCAGACATTGTGCTACTATCCTTGACTGACATGGAGGCGCAGCGTGCAGATGGCCGAATGCCATCTTCTTTTGGGCCGTTCTGGGACCTTGGCGCACAGGAGGCAATGGATGCCTTCACGGCGACGAAGGCTAAGATTTCTGAGAGTATACGAATCGGTAGCAAAGAGGCTTTCAACAATGACGATCTCAAGGAAATAATACATAACGAGAACTATGTCGTGCAAATGGTTAGAATGTACGAGAAAAACCAAAGGATCGTATATATCAATGGCATTTGCTCAGGCATCTGGAAAAATCAACCTGCGGAAATTGTCCAGAGAAGGCTTCTTGTTGTCTACGATCATCGCGGATGCTCATTTGATATTGAGTACGATCCGGTTGCCAGGAAAATTGTCGGTCATTCCGTATCAAATGAGTTGCAACCATGATGATTCGTTTGGTGCCGCGAACCAGAGGCTTTTTAAGAAGCTGCATGGATTGCGAGATTTCTGTGTGTACAAAACTGGTCGTCGCCTGACAGTTTCGCCCTCTGCCGGGTTGAGGCAGACTGCCTGTGGTAAGCTATCTGGCCTCGTTTGGTCTCTTTCTGCGATGTCTTGGGCAGGCACTGCCTGAAGACCTGAGCCGGGGTTCGGCCCGGTCATGCCGCGGCCCTGGTGAGGCCGCTGGCGATTGTAGTACCTGAGACAGATGTCGAGAACCGCCTGCATCGCTTGGCGAATGGCGAGCCGGCGAGGTTGGCTATTCCCCCGCGCACGCCCGCGTAGCGCAACGCTCCACAGGCTTCGGCGCGAACGGAATCTGCCAGGAGGTTTCGCCGCGCATGAGTACCACCGTATTTCGCCGTACTGCCGCAAGCGTCCACGGCCCGAGGTGAGCCCCCTCCGCGACGCGCTGCGTTGCCTCGCCCGGCCCTGACCTTAGGACCGCAAAGCTCTTCCCCCCAAGCGCTATCCCGACGAGCTCGACGGTCGGCGCTTCGACCGGCACGTCCTCTGCCGGCTGCTGACCCGTCTCTGCTTCTGGCAGCACAGCAGCATTGAATGGATCGCGCTGCGGCGCAGCCCGAGCCGTGGATTGGACTGCCGGGGCGGGAAGAGAGCTCGACGCGGCAGGGCCGGCCCTGCTCGTGACCGCCGGCAATCTCGGGTCCGTTGGCGCCGTCAGCCAGGTCTGCGCCAGCAGGGCCGCGAGGCCGCCGTTGGCCAGCACGAGAGCGAGGCGTCGGAGGGAAAGGGCGCCGATCATCTGGGCGACGTCCAGAAAGCCCGCAGCGTCGCCCGCATCGAGACCATGCCGTCCGGGCGGCGCTGGATCGTCAGCTTGTCGATGATCAGCATCGGCTTGTCCTGCTCCAGCGCCTGAAGCAGCCCGAACACGGCGGCCGACGAGGCCTCCCCCGTGGCCTCCAGGCGCAATGTCTTGGCGATGCCATCCGTCAACGGCAGCCGGCGCAGGCCCGTCATCTGCACCTGGTTCGAGGCGAAGATCCCGGCGACGATCTGCTCCAGGGTGGCGGTGGCCCGGTCGATGTCCGGCGCGGCGAGGTAGCCGAGGCTGTCCGGCGATCGCGTCCGAAGGCTCTTGGCCTCCGCCTCGAGCGGGGCCGGATTTTCGCGCCGGAGGGCGAGCCGGTCGAGGCGCTCGTGCAGGGCGGCGATCTCCTCGGCGTCGTCGATCCAGGCCGTGGCGACGCCGGCGGCGAGGGCGAGCGGCACGGCGACGAGAACGGCGAGGCCGAGCCAGGCTCCGATGCGGGCGGCCACGGACGGCTGCAGGGATGGAGCGTCCATGCTCTCGACCGTCATGGCCTGGCTCCCGCGCCGGCGATGATGCCCGTAAGCTCCGTCATCCCGCCCTTGTCCGAGACGGTGTAGCCGGTCTCGAACAGGGCGTTGCCCAGGTGCTGGGCCTGGCCCGCGAGATCCTGATCGGGCCGTGCGGCCAGGACGAGCGACAGGCGGCTTCCGTCCAATGAGAGGCTGTCCAGGCGGATCTCGGCCGGCAGCTGCGCGGCAATGCGGCCGAGCAGGTCGACGGCGCGTGTCGCCGCCCTGCGCTGGTCCGGCACGAAGGCGGCGAGCCGATGCCGGCGCTCGATCTCGAGGCGAAGCGCCTGGACCCGGCTCAACGCGTCGGTTTCCCCAGCGAGCGCGGCGCGAAGCCCGGCGCGCATGTCCTGGCGCTGCCAGGCGGTGACCATGGCGAGGCTTCCGGCGAGCGTCACGGCGAGCAGCAGGAGCAGGCCGTCGAGGCGCAGGCCGTCGCGGCGCCGGCTCGCCGCCGCGGGGTCGAGGTCGGCGACGAGGCCTTCGCCGAAGCGAATGCGAGCCGGGCGGACAGCCAGGGCCTCGGCCCGCTCGAGCCAGGGCGCGAGCGCCTGGCGCGTCGCCATGGCGACCTCGACCCGCGCCCGCCCCGGGCCGGCGGCGCCTCGCGGCGCCGCGGCGAACACCACCTCGTCGGGACGGAACGGCGTCGAAATCGGCATGTCGAGACGGACGACGGCGTCGAGATCGGCCAGGGCGCCGCGCGGCAGCTCCATCGAGCGGCGCAGGACGATGTCGTCCGGTGGAACCAGAACCACATCCTGCCTGGCCTTGCGCCCGAGGCGCCGGGCTTCGACGGGGTGGACGTCGCCATCCGCCGCGACCTGCCTGAGCTGTGGGGCAGGGGCGCAGACGAGCTCGACCCTGCGGCCCGATCCGAAGAGCGGGCGAAGCCAGGCGGGAGCGCCGGCACGCAGCGCCTCGTGCCAGAGGGCCAGGCCGTAGCGCAGCCGGAGGGAGAGGCCTGCCAGGGTCATGGCGCCTCCTGCCGGCATGCGCGCAGCCCGGGCTCGCGCAGGCAGCGGATCGACGTGGCGCGTTCGAGCGAGGCGACGTGCTGGTGCAATGGGCTTCCGCGCTGGCGCCAGGTCAACCGCAGGGCACTCGGCCGCGGGCTTCCGCCGGTCCAGGCCGTAGACCAGCGCCCGTCGACCGCGAGCTCGAAGCGCAGGAGGTCTGCGTCCGTCACAAGCACCTGGCTGTTGTCGCCGCCGGCCGGTGCGCCGGCGCCGCCCCGCCGCAAGGCCCGCAGCGCCAGCACTTGGCCTTGCTCCGCAGCCTTTGCGGCGAGCTCCAGGCGGACCGGGCCGGGAGCGGCGAGGGACAGCGGCGGCGTGGATGTCGAGATCGTCAGCACTCCGCCCTGGAGCCGCACCGCATCGACCTCCCGCCCGACCCCGCTCGCCACCTGGTCGAGCAGCATCCCCACCGACGCGGCGGCTCGCAGGTCCCGCTCGCTGCGCAGCTGGCGCTCGGACTGGGTGGTCAGGAAGGCGACGAGGCTGCCGGTCGCCATGACGACGAAGCTGGCGATCACCAGCGCGACGAGCGCTTCGACGAGCGTGAGGCCGCTGTCGCCGGTCATGGCCCGGCCTCGACCAGGCGCAGGGCGGTCAGGACGGGCGCGCCGGCGCCGGCCGGCTGCACGGCGTAGACCAGCAGCCGGCGCGACTCCGGACTGGGCGAGACCGTCAGGGTCCAGGCGGCGCCATCGGGCGCGGCGACCGGCCAGCGTCCGGGCGCGCGCGCCGCATCGAGGCCGGCCTGCGTGAGCAAGCCCTTGGCGGTGAGCAGCGTTTGCAAGCGGGCGGCGGCGGCCGCACGCCGGATCGCTGCACCGGCGACCATGTCGTAGAGCGCCGTCGCGGTCACGCCGAGGATGGCGAGCGCCACGATCGCCTCCAGCAAGCCGAAGCCCCGGTCACGGCTCACGGCGCACGCTCCCGTCCGCCCACGACACGCGCAGCCGCCGCATGCCGTGGCCCGGCCGCGACAGCGTCAGCATCGCGCCGGTGGACGAGCCGTCCGGCAGGAACAGGATCGACGGGGCGTCGCCCATGGCTGCCGTCTCGGCCAGGAGCTGCGTGTCCGGCGGCAGCGCGAGCCGCTTCGACAGCGCCGGGATGGCGAGGGTGCCCTGGGCGGCGTTCACGGAGAGCGTCACGGCCTTGCCCTGGCGCAGGGCTTCCACGCGCGCCTGGCCGGCGAGGCGCACGATGCGCCCGGCGCTGTCGTCGAGCGCACGGGCGTTGCGCCAGGTCAGCCATCCCGTCGCTCCGAGGGTGGCGGAGAGGCCGAGAATGGCGAGCACCACCAGAAGCTCGACCAGCGTCGCGCCGCGATCATGGCCGGGCTCATCGCCGGTCGTTCGAGGAGATGTCGCGGTCATCGCCGTCTCCTCCGGGCTTGCCGTCGGCGCCCAGGCTGACGATCTCGAAGGGCGCGTCGCCGGCCGGGCTGCGGTAGATCCAGGGGCGTGCCCAGGGGTCGGCCAGCGATGCGCGCTTGCGCAGATAGGGGCCGCGCCAGGTCGTGAGCTGCGCCGGCTGGTCGACCAGCGCCGCCAGGCCTTCCTCGGGGGTGGGCGGGCGTCCGATGTCGATGCGGAAGAGGTCGATGGCGGAGGACAGGTCCTCGATCTGCAGGCGGGCGGTGTCGGCCCGGGCCCGGCCGAGATAGTTCACGACCTGGATGCCGCCGATGGTGGCGATCAGGCCGAGGATGACGAGGACGACCAGAAGCTCGATCAGCGTCAGCCCGGCGTCCGGCGCGAGACCGCGCCCGGCGCTGGTGCCGCGAGACATCGGCATGGGGAGGAGCGGTATCATTGGAAGGCGACCTCGTTGAGGCTGGTGACCGCGGTGAGGACCATGTAGGCGAGCCCGCCGACGACCGCGCCGGCGAAGACGGTGATGGCCGGGGTGAGCAACGCGCCGAAGCGCTCGATCCTGGCGCGCACGCGGGCGGCATGCAGCGCCCCGCCGTGGCGCATGACGTCGGCCAGGCGCCCCGTGCGCAGGCCGACGCCGATCATGGCCAGGAGATCGGTGGGCAGGGCCCTGGCCTGGGCCAGCGCTTCCGTCAGCGGCGTGCCGCGCGCCGCCTGCGTCAGCGCCGCGTCGATCGCGCTGCGCATCGCCCGGTTGCCGATGGCGGCCGCTGCCAGGGGAAGGGCCTGCGTCGGCACGACCCCGCACTCGATCATCAGCGCGCCGGCCGAGGCGAAGCGAGCGCTCTCCCGCGAGCGCAGCAGCGACCCGAAGAAGGGCAGGCGCAGCATGGCCGTGTCGATCACGCGGCGGCCGCTCTCCTCCCGCGCCATGACGATGAGGGCGGCGATGGCGAGCACCACCAGCCCTCCGGCGAGGGGAGCGGCGAAGCGGATCCAGTCGGCGGCCGAGAGCAGCGCCGCCACCCGGGCGGGCGGCTTGCCACCGGCCCCTTCGAACAGGGCGGCGAGATTGGGCGCCACCACCAGCACGATGACGGCCAGGGCGGCGATGGTGGTGACCAGCAGCACGGCGGGATAGAGCAGGGCGGTCGCCAGGCCCTCCTCGGTGGCGCGGCGCTGGGCCATGTCGTCGGCGAGGCGCTCCAGCACCCGCGGCAGCGCGCCGGCCGCCTCGCCGGCTTCGACCAGCGCCAGCGCCTCGCGCGCCAGAAACCCACCCTCGGCCAGCGCGCGATGGAAGGCCTGGCCGTCGCGCACCGCGCGCCGCAGGCGGGTGATGGCGTCGGTGACGGCGCGCCGCCGCCCGCTCTCCAAGGAGACGGAGAGGGCTTCGTCCACCGTCAATCCGGCGGAGAGCAAGGTCGACCATTCCCGGACGAGCGCGACGCTCTCGTCAGGCCGCAGGCGCCGGCGGATCCCCGGGCGCGGCCTGGCGGAGATCTTCGCGGCGACGATCTCGATCGGCACCAGCCCGCTGGCGGCAACCAGCCGCGTCGCCTCGATCTCCTCGGCGGCTTCGAGCTGGCCGGTGACGGTGCGCCCGTCCGGCGCGACGGCGCGATAGCGGAAGGCGGTCACGACGAGGCCTCCGCGGCGACGTTGTCGCCGAGGACCCGCTCGATCTCGGCGAGAGAGGTCTCGCCGGTCTCGATGCGCGCGAAGCCGTCCCGGGCCAGCGGCCGATAGTCCGGGATGAGAGCCGCGAGGCCGCGCTCGTCGGCGCCGCGGGCGATCGCCTCCGCCAGGCGCGGCGTGCAGGCGGCGAACTCGCCGATCGAGACGCGTCCCCGGTAGCCGGTCTGTTCGCAGGCCGGACAGCCCACAGCGTCATGGACCGCCTCGCAGCGCAGGCCTGCCGGCAGGGCCAGCTCCTCGGCCGCGCGGGGGCGCCGGCAGGCCGGGCACAGGCGACGGACCAGGCGCTGCGCCATGGTGGCGCGCAGGGTGGAGGCGACGAGCCAGGGTTCGATGCCCATGTCGATCAGGCGGGGAATGGCGGCGAGCGCCGAATTGGTGTGGACGGTCGCCAGCACGAGATGGCCGGTGAGGGCGGCCCGCAATGCGATGGAGGCGGTCTCCGCGTCGCGGATCTCGCCGATCATCACCACGTCGGGGTCGTGGCGCAGGACCGAGCGCAGCGCCACCGCGAAATCGAAGCCGATGCGCCGGTCGACCTGGACCTGGGCCGCGCCTTCGAGCGCGTGCTCGACGGGATCCTCGACCGTGACGATGTTGCGGTCCGGCCGGGCGAGGCGCTGCAGCGTCGCGTAGAGCGTGGTGGTCTTGCCCGACCCGGTCGGGCCCGTCACCAGCACCAGGCCGTTCGGCGCGGCGATGATCCGCTCCAGCCCGGCCACGACGTGCCCGGGCAGCCCGAGCGACGACAGGTCGGGCGTCGCCCGGGCCCGGTGCAGCACGCGCAGGACCACGCCTTCGCCGTGCAGCTGGGCGATGGTCGCAAGGCGCAGGTCGATTTCGACGCCGCGATGCGGCAGGCGCACGCGGCCGTCCTGCGGCAGGCGCGTCTCGGCGATGTCGAGGCCGGCCATCACCTTGAGGCGCGAGGTCACGGCCAGGGCCAGCTCCTTCGGCCAGCCCGGCAGGTCGCGCAGCACGCCGTCGACGCGCACGCGCACGCGGGCCCCGGTGACGGTCGGCAGGATGTGGATGTCGGAGGCGCCGAGCTCCACCGCGCGGTCGACCAGCATCTCGACGGCGCGCACCGCCGGCGCGTCGCTGGCGAGGTCGCGCAGCCGGTCGATATCGCTGGCGAGGCCCTTGCCCTCCGATGCGGCGCCGGGCTCCGCCGTCGCGATCAGGCTCAGGCGGGCCTGGAGCTCCGCCGGGCGGGCGAGACAGGGGCTGACCGTGAGCCCCGTCTTGGCGGCGCAGGCCGACAGCGAGAACTGGTCGAGCGGATCGAGGATGGCGAGGTGGAGGACACCGTCCTCGACGCCGAGGGGCAGCAGCCCGGCGCGCGCGAGGAAACGGGCGGGCAGATCGGGCACGCTCACCGGCTCCGCCGGCCAGGCCGTCAATACCGGCAGCCCCGAGGTCGCCGCCCAACCCGAGACGAAGGCGTCGTCGGAGACGAGGCCGAGCTTGTTGAGGGCGCGGTCGAGCCGCTCGCCGCTGGCCTCCGCCGCCCGCTTGCCGCGTTCGAGGGCATCGTGGGTCAGCGCTCCCGAGTCCAGCCAATGGTCCACCAGGCGCTGCAGGGGCGGGGACTCCGCGGCCGTCTCGGCGAGGGCGGCCATCACAGCCACTCCACCGCCTGCGCCACGGCGACCGACATGGTCGCCATGGCGATATGCGGCCCGAAAGCGACGGCGCCGTCGGGTATCGCGCCATCCGCGCGCGGCCGCTGCGACGGCGCCCAAATCTTCCCCGCCGCGGCAAAGGCCAGCGCCGACAGCGAGGCGAGGAGCACCATCGGCCCGACGCCGGCGACGCCGATCCAGGCGCCGCAGCCGGCGGCGAGCTTGACGTCGCCGAAGCCGAGGCCATCCGCGCCGCGCAGCCTTCGGAAGGCGGCGGCGACGCCGGCGAGAAGCCCGGTGGCGAGCAGGATGCCGAAGACGCGGCTGTCCGGATCGGCGGGGCCGGCGACGGCCGCGACCAGCAGGAGAGGCAGTGTCAGCGCGTCGGGCAGCCGGAAGGTCGAGAAGTCGGCCAGCGCCAGCGCAGCCAGGAGGCCGGCGAACACGATCGGTGCGAGCAGCGCCGTCATGGTCCGGCGGCCTCGGCGACTTGGCTCCGAACTGCCGGACTGCTCCTCGCCATGGCCGCGCTCCCCGCTCAGTTTCGCCTGAGCGCCCGGTCGGCGCCCGCCATGCCGGCGCGCACCGCCCGCGTCACGGCGGCGACATCCGTGCCGCTTCCCATCACGGTCGGCCGCAGGATGATCAGGAGCTCGCTGCGGTTCTTGATGGCGCTGGCGCTCGACTTGAAGGCGTTGCCGAGGAGCGGGATGTCCTTGAGCAGGGGAATGCCGCTGTCGCCCTTCTCCCGCCGCGTGCCGATCAGGCCGCCCAGCACGATCTCGGCGCCCGAGCCGACGGCGACGGTCGAGTCGATCTTGCGCTGGCGGATCGTCGGTGAGTCGATGTCGGAGGTGGTGGTGGCGACGACGTCGCTGACCTCCTGCGAGATGTCGAGCTGCACGAGGCCGCTGGCGTTCACGCGGGGGGTGACCGACAGGATCACGCCGGTGTCCTTGAGCTCGATGTCGTTGACGACAGGCGCATCCGGATTGGTGACGCTGCGCGAGGAGCGCGTGGCGATCGGCACCTGGTCGCCGACCTTGAGCGTGGCGGTCTGGTTGTCGAGCACGGTGAGAGCGGGCGAGGACACGACCTCGACGTCGGTGACCTGCTCCAGGGCGCTCAGCACCACCCTGGCCGAGGGCACGCTGAACACGTAGCTCCCGCCGGGATAGGTCGGGGTCACGGCGCCGGTGCCGAGATCCGACAGGTTGAAGCTGTGGTTGCCGGTCTCGAAGTACCAGCGCACGCCGTGGCGCAGGGTGTCGTTGAGCTGCACCTCGGCGATGGTCGCCTCGATCAGCACCTGCGTCGGCTGGACGTCGAGCCGCGAGATCGCCGCGGCGATGGTACGCCATTGCTCCGGCGTCGCGGTCACGACCAGGGAATTGGTGGCGACGTCCGCCTGGATGGCGATGCGCGTCTCGGCGCGCTGGACGGATTCGGCGCCGGCATCGCGGAACGCCGCCTCCATCAGGGCCTGCTGGTTCATCGGCTGCCCGGAGGCCGGCGCCGCTGCGGCCGGCGCATCGCCGCCGCCGCCCGTGCGCTGCACCTGGAAGGCCGGCGAGATCGCCGAGCCCTCCGCCGCGCCCTGGCCGTCCTTCTTGCCGGCGGCGAACATGGCCCGCAGCACGCCGGCAAGATCGGCGGCGCGCCGGTTCTGCACGGGGTAGACGAACATGCGCCCGGTGCTCTTGGTCTCGCGGTCGAGGCGCGCCACCCATTGGCGGGCCTGCTGGATCTGGCCGGGGGTGTTGGCGATGACGAGCAGGGCGTTCATGCGGGCGACCGGGATCACCTGCACGTTCCGCCCTGAGGCCGCGAACACCTGGGCGAGGTCCTTGGCCACGGCGACGGCGCCGGCCTCGCGCAGCGGCAGCAAGGCGAAGGACTGGCCGCGCATGCGGTCGACATCGAGGCTGGCGACGAGGTCGAGCAGCGGCTCGACGTCCTGCGGCGCGCCGGAGAGGACGAGGGAGCGGCCGCCGGGCAGGGCGGTGACGGCGACCGTGCCGTTGGAGAAGGCCTGGAGGGCTGCGCGCACCTCTTCGCCGTCGGCGTTGCGCAGGGTGACGATCCGTGCTGCGCCGGCCGGCCGGGATGGGCCGCCGGCACGCGTGGCGATGCGCCAGACCTTGCCCTCGCGGCTGAGGCTGGCGCCGTTCATCTCAAGCATCTGGCGGGCGATCTCGACCGCCGCCGAGCGATCGACCGGCTGGCCCGTGCGCACCGTGACCTTGCCCGTGACGTTCGGGTCGATCACCACGGGCTCGTGCAGGATCTCGTCGAACACGGCGCGCACGAAGTCCTGCACGTCGGCGTTGACGAAATCGAGCGTCATCGTCTCGCCGCCGGGCTCGATGCCGATCGGCCTGGACCCCGGCGCACGGACGGCGGCGGGCGAGCCGTATTCGACATAGCCGGCGACCGGCGCGCTCACGTTGCCGCCGAGCGAGGCCGGCCGGACCTCCGCGGGCTTGCCCGACGTGCCGAAGAAGCCGGAGTCGCCGAGAATGCGCGTGCCGGGCCTGGCCGAATCCAGGGCGCCTTCCGTCTGGGCGCACCCACACAGAACCGCGCTCGCCACCAGCGCCGAGAAGATACGCCGCATCGAAACCTCAACCCGCCCGGCGCAACTTTAAGGTGACTTCGCGACAGGCGCTTGAATTGGAATCGCTCGTCCACAGCAAATCGGCCCGCTGGCCGGGGGCGCCCGGCAGCGGCGCCTACTCGTCGGTCGGCGGCAGATCGAGCATCCGCTCGATCCGGGCGCTGCGGCCGGCCGAATCGAGGGTGACAAGGGCGCTGCGTCGGGAGCGGATGCCGTTGGGCAGGCTCGCCTGCGCGTCGATCGTGTAGAGCGGCCGCTGCTGCGAGATCATGGCGCCGAGGCCGGCGGCGAGGTCGGCGGTGAGCAGGCCGTTCTCCACGCTCTGCGCCATCGCCGCGTCCAGGCCCGGATACAGGGCGAGGATCGCCCCGCGCACCAGCGGCGTCGCCGCCAGCGGATCGACGCCGCCCTGGTTCGCGACGAGCGTCAGGTGGTCGTCGAGAATGTGCGCCGTATCGCCAAGGCGCAGGGCGGGTGGAAACAGCGCGATCAGGCTCTCAGGGACGGCGCCGCCTTGCCGCAGGCGATCGATCCGGCCGAGGATCTCGTCGGCGAGCGCGGCATCAGAGATGGTGGCACGCACCACCAGGCCGAGCAATTGCCGGTTGCCGACCAGCACGTCGACCTTGCCGCTCTCGGCCCGCACGCGCAGGCGCAGATCGGCCGAGCCGAAGGTCCAGCGCGCGCCCGGCGCATAGGGGGATAAGCCCCGGCGGAGGGAATCCTCCTGATCGGCGAGGGCTGCGAGGACGCGCTGCAGTCCCGCATCGGCGGCGTTGCGCGCCTGCAGGAGGGAGGCCTCGACGGACAAGGTCTGGGCATCGGACGTCGCACGGCCGGTGATCCAGACCGCGAGGGCCGACAGGGCGACGATGGCGACCAGCACCGCGAACAGGACGAAGCCGCTCTCACCACCGGACACGCGGCCGGTGTCCGGAGCATGCTCCTCCTGATCATGACTTTTGCTCGTCATTTTCACCATGCATAAGATTGACGTAACGGCAGAGATTCGCCAGCGCAGCCGACGCTCTTTGCAAAATTTCGCTGCGCCGCGCCATTCTCTCAATTTTCACTTGCATTCTTCAACGAGATCGCCCTAATTCGGCCATAATTCGCGCAGGGGGCTGCGCGTGTTGGCACAGGGGCTGGGCATGATCTGGGACCGGGGCGGTCGCGGAACGGGGACGTTTGCCGTCTCGATCGAGGCGCAAGCGGCGTGTCGGGGGGCGGCCCGGCAGGCGGATGAGCGTCGCCTGCGCGGCATTGCTGGCCGCTTTGGCGGTCGGAGCGCAAGGCAATTGGGGTGTCGGTGGCGCGCTCGCGCAGGAGCCGGTTGCCGGCGGGCCGCAGGTGCCCGTATCCGATCCGGTCCAAACCTCGGAATCCTCGCCCGCGCAGAGTCCGGATCCTTCTCCGTCGGCCGAGATGGACGTCTCGACCGACGAGGCCGCGACGAAAGAAGGGGGCCCCGAGGCGTCGGAGGATCCCGCCCAATCGGATCCCGTCGTGGCTGCAGCGGCCCCGCCGCCCGAGGATGATCCGAACAGCCAGACGAGCCAGTTGAGCGGGATCTCCAGCAAGGACGAGCCGCCGGCCTCGAGCGGCTCCTTCACCCAAGCCGTGCCGATCGTCCTGCCGGCATTCCACGGCCTGGAGCCGAAGCTGAAGCTCGTCTACGATTCGCTCGCAGGCGCCCGAGCGGGTGGATATTGGGCCGGCTTCACCGGCGTCGGCTTCCGCCTGGGCGGGCTCTCGGAGATCACCCGCACGAACCGCGGTGGCGGAGCGCCGCGCTTCAGCATGAACGACGTCTATGCCCTCGACGGCGAAGAGTTCGTGGCGTGCGGCGGCACGGCCGGGGCCGCCAGCGATGCCTGCGGCGCTCCGGACGCGGGCGTCAGCTATTACGTCACCCGGGTCGAGAGCTTCCTGCGCGTCAAGTTCAGCGGCAATCTGTGGAGCATTACGCAGCGCGACGGCACCGTGGCCACCTACAAGCCGGTGTCGACCTGGGGGAGTCTCGACCCTCATCCCGACCTTCAGAAGCTGGGAACCTCGACACGCTGGCTGTTGGCGAGCCTCAAGGACACCAACGACAACGTCGTCATCTACGACTATACATGCCCCAAGGTGCCGGTTTGCTGGCCGGCAACGATCAAGTACAACGGCATCACGATCACCTTCTATCACGAGCAGGCGCCTGCCGGAGCGCGGATGACGCTTGCGACGGGCGCTGCACCGCCTGTCGATATCGACCAGACGGTGGTCGCGCCGAGGGTTCTGGCGACGCTCGATCGTCGGCTGACGGCGATCGACATCCAATCCGGCGACAGCCAGGCCGGGGCCTCCCGGATCCGGGCCTATGACCTCGCCTACGACCAGAGCGCTGCAACAGGATATTCGCGCCTGATCGCCGTCAAGCTCTACGGCAAGGATGCGAGCATCGACACTGCAGGCCATGTCAGCGGTCCGACAGCGCTCCCGGCGACGACCTTCGGCTATCAAGGGGCAAGCTTCTACCAGGGAACGCCGGCACAACTGGCCACGTCGACGAGGACGTCGCCCATCACGTTGAAGCAGCGCTTGCTGGGCGATGCGAACAGCGATCAGCTGCCGGACGCTTATGAATTCGACACGAGTGCGCCGCCGCCGCCGCGGAACGAGTGCGTCTACATCGGGTCGAGATACAAGCTCGAGCTCAACAGCGTGGCTGTGCAGCCGACGCCGGACCTGGGGCGCTGCTACATACCGAGTTCCGAGTGGACGATGTTTCTCGCCGACATGGACGGCGACGGCCGCAACGACATTCTGGCCTACGATCTCCCAAAGCCGCCGCACGGTCGCGGCATGGCGAGTGTTTTTCTGAACAATCCCGACCTCAAGCTGGGGAGAAGTGCAACGGTTGTTGACCTCGTTCCCGAGAGCGATCGGGCCGTCGGCGTCAAGATCATCGGCGCTCTGGAGGTCAATGGCGACGGCAACCAGGACATCATGCGTTCGGACGGCAGGTTCTATGGCCTGGCGAAGGATGGAACGCCGATCAGGTTCCCGTTTGTCTCGCCGGTCACGGTGACGGGGCGTCAATCGCTGCTCGACATCAACGGCGATGGTCTCACCGATCTGGCAGAGGTCGGGTTGGTGGTCATCGATTCTGGTCCGATATTCGGAGGAGAGACCAAAATCCAGGTCAACTTCGCCCTGTCGACCGGGTCGGGTTTCACGAGTCAGCAGGTCGTCTATTTTCCCGGTAAGGTTCTTCTCAAGGAGGATATCTGTAAAGGTATCAAATATGGCCAGGCGAATATCCGGCCCGCCGACGTCAACGGCGACGGGAAAATGGATTTCGTGTTGCTGGAGCAGGATACGGCCACGACTGTCAATGTCGGCGTCCTGCTCTCGACCGGTTCCGGATTCGTCCATCAGATCTGGGCGCAGCACGTGCCTGCCCACTACGGTCTCGACCAAGGGGCCCAATGCGGCTCGTCTCTGGTCGTCGGCGATATCGACGGCGACGGCCGCACCGATGTCGTGGTGAACAACACCTGGGGCAGCTCGACGCTGCTTCGTTCCACCGGCGAAGGCTTCGAAGCAACCGGCTTGAACTTTGCCGCCTACGCGCTGATGGACCTCGACGGCGATGGGCGCGACGACATCCTGCCGAACGGCGATGACAAGTGGCGGCCCGCCGGAACATTCGTCTCGGTGACGCGTCCTTTTCCGGATCTGATGACGTCCGTGCGCGGCCCGCTCGGCGGCACGTTGACGGTCGCCTACCAACCCTCGTCCGGCGTCGTGCACGGCCCGATGCCCGGCGTGCTGCAGCAGATCAAGAGCCTGACCCGCAACGACGGGAGAGGCGGCGTCGGTGTCACGACCTATTCCTTCGCGGGCGGTCAGTACTCGGCGGCCGAGCGGCGTTTCTTCGGCTATCGCACCGCCACCGTGGATCTGCCCTTTAACGCGGGCGAGGCCGTCTGTCCGCGCAAGATCTACACCTGCCGCCAGGACGCCGCATCGGCCGGCAAGCTGGAGACGCTGGAGGAGACCACCACCGAGGGTGCGCCCATCTTGCGGCGGCAATTGGAGACCTGGAGCGTCAAGACCACGGCCGGCCTTCAGCCGAGCTGGCCGCCGGCGTCGGGCACCGTGCCGGCACTGACGCTGCCCTACACCGCATACAACGCCGCTTCCGAAAGCCAGGCCATCTTCTCGGAGAAGGTTACGACCGGCGGCGGTGGTGGTTCGGGCAGCGGCGGTGTGATCGGCGGCCCGCCTCAGACGACCTGGAACGTGATCGCGACACGGCGCAGCAGGGTCGAGCGGGCTTATGGCCAATTCGGCAACATGGTCGGGCTGATAGAACACGGGGACGCGGACCAGCTTGGGGACGAGCGCTATACGCTGACCGAGTTCAAGCCGAATGCGGTCGACTACATCGTCTCGGCGCCGAAGCGGATCCGCACCTATGCCGGGACCACGAGCGCCGGCACGCTGCTGGCGGACCAGGTGATCTACTACGATGGCAGCACGAATCTGGAGGCCGTGCCCACCAAGGGCAATGTCACCCAGACGGGCCGCCGCTCGCAGGCGTCCGCCAACTGGTACCTCGCCAAGACCGAATATGACAGCTACGGCAACAAGACGGCTGTCATTGACGAGCTCGGCAACCGAACGGAGACGGACTACGACGCGACCTATCACCTGCTGCCGGTCGAGGTGCGCAACGCCAAGTATGCGACCGACCCCAAGCAGAAGGTCGTCACGACCTACGATTTGGCGTGCCGGAAGCCGCTGACCGTCACCGATATGAACGGGGAGGTGACGGCGTTCACCTATGACGCGCTGTGCCGGTTGACCGAGAAGAAGCCGCCGCTGAACGCATTCGAGCGTTACACCTATTACAGCGTCGGCAACCCGGCGACACAATACGTGGACCTGCGCAAGCCTGGCCCGACCGGGACGGCGACGATCTACACCAAGACCTACCTCGATGGCTTCGGCCGCATCTGGAAGGTGCTGGCACAGGGGCCGGACACGGCCCGTGTGATCACGACGCTGACCGATTACACGGCGCGGGGCAACGTGGCGCGCACCAGCCGGCCATTCTATTCCGGCGAGAAGGCGCAATACACGACGGCGGCTTACGACGCGCTGGACCGGCCGGTGAGCGCGACCAACCCCGACGGCAGTGCGTCAAGCACGACATACGGCTATTCGAGCCTGTCAGCGCTCTCCGGCTTCCTGACGGTGACGGCGACGGACGAACTCGGGCGGCGCAGCATCGTGCACACCGACGCCTTCGGGCGGACGGTGCGCCAGACGCGGTTCCTGGGCACGAGCGAGGTGAACCGGTCGATGGTCTACGACGCGATGGGCCGGCTGACGCAGCTGACCGACCCGGCGGGCAACCAGTGGATCAACACGTTCGACAACATGGGGCGGCGCACCCAGGTGCAGGATCCGGACCTGGGCACCTGGACCTATGCCTATGACGGGGCGAGCAATCTGACCCGTCAGACCGACGCCAAGGGCCAGCAGGTAGCGTTCCTGTACGATCCGCTCAACCGCGTGCGCAGCAAGATCGCGCACGCCGAGCTGCCGGCGAACGATCCGGGGCGGGACACCACCACCTACGCCTACGACGAGGGGCGGACCGGCTTCTTCAACGTCGGCAAGATGACAACCAGCACCAACGCGGCGGCGACGCTGACGGCGGACTACGACGTGCTGGGACGGGAAGTGAAGAAGACGCTTGTCGTCGACGGACAGACCTATGTGACGACGACCGTCTACGACACTGGCTCGCGGGTGACCGCGCGGAGCCTGCCGGACGGCAGTAGCGTGGGGCCGATCACCTATGACCCGGCCGGCTGGTGTCGGTGCCCGGTCTCGTCACCGGCACGACCTATGACGCAGCCGGCCAGCCCCTGGTGACGAGCTATGCCAGCGGGGTGGTGTCGACGGCGACCTACGACCCGACCCGCGGCTGGCTGAGCACGTTGGTGCACCAGCAGGGGAGCGGCGGCACGGCGCTCTTGTCGTTGAGCTACACGCGGGCCTTGACCGGCCGGATCGAGGCGGTGACGGACCAGCTGAACGCCTCGTCCGCCGACAACTGGACCTACACCTATGACGACCTCGACCAGCTGAAGCGGGCGGCGAACGCCGGCAACAGTGGCTACAACGAGGCCTATGCCTACGACCTCGCCGGCAACTTGCTCTCCAAGACCGGGGTGGGGAGCTACACCTACCCTGCGCAGGGCCCGGCGGCGGTGCGCCCGCACGCGGTCACAGCGGCGGGCAGCTTCACCTTCACCTACGACGACAACGGCAACATGCTGGCGGGTGCGAACCGCACCTATGTCTGGGACGGCGAGAACCGGCCCATCTCGATCACGGTCGGCACCAGCACCTCCACCTTCGTGTACGGACCGGATGGAGTGCGACTGAAGAAGATCGCCAAAGCCGCGCCGCGCGGCTGCGCCGGTGCGGGCCCAACGGAGACGACGCTCTATGTCTTCGGCGACGAGCGCGTCACCTACACCGGCTCGTCCTTCGCCTGCGTGCCGACGACGCCGACCTGGATCACCTATCCCACGCCCGAAACCAAGCGGGAGGCCGTGCCGGGACAGGCTACGCAAACCTACACGCTGCTCAAGGATCACCTCGGCTCACAGCGTGTCGTCGCCGATGCCAGCGGCACCCTCGCCAGCTCGTCGAGCTACGGCCCATTCGGGTTCCAGCGGGCCGGGCAGACCTCGACGACGACGCGGGAGGCGAAAGCCTTCATCGGTGAGCGACAGGACGAAACGGGCCTGCTCTACCTCAACGCCCGCTACTACGACCCGAAGATTGCGAGGTTCGTCTCCCCGGACTGGTGGGATCCGGCCAAGGAAGGCGTCGGGACCAACCGATACACCTACGCCGGCAACAATCCTGTCAATGTCGCGGATCCGAGTGGGCATATCATACCAGTCCTCGCCGTCGGCTGCGTGGCAAGCGGCGCATGTGAGGCCATCGCGGGGGCCGTCTATGTCGGGTCGGTCTTTGTTGCGGCTTATGCGCTCGATCGCCTTGGGTTGAATCCGTTTTCCATGACCGCCGTGGAGCCGACGGTGTACAAGCCGTCGCCTGCTCCCGACGTCAGCAAGGATCTGAGCGGGCCGCCGCCATCGGTTGCAACGAATGATTGGTCAACGGCGTTTGCCAATCCCGGGCGGGCGGCTGTAGATCAGGGCTGCGCGGGAATGTGCACAGAGCAGCTTACAGCCCGGTCTGACGATGCGATTACGAAGCTCGATGATCGCGCGTTTGCAGACTACAATCAAGCGCGGAACGCTGCCCTGAAATGGCTCGAGGATCGGGGGGAATTTAAGGCTGAACAGCCGACGTTGGGGAAGTTTGGTGACAACGCTGGTAAGCCCATTGGAATGCGATCGGCAGATGGGAAGTCCGGTTTTCGAGTCGAATTCGATGAGCGACACGGTGCTCACATCAACGTGTGGTCCGGGAAGCAAAAAGATACTTTCACCTTTGAAGATAATCAGTCGATGATCAATCAGATTGTTAAGCAATTTTTTAAGGATTTACTATGAGCAATTATGAAGAAGATTTGCGGCAGCAGTTTAAAGACGAATTTGATGCAGGTCATGTGCGGGAAGTTGGTGAGTCGATCGATGTTTTCAGTGGACTGGCAAAACTTTATCCGACAATGGGAAGTAAAATCGATTGGAATCGCGTTCCAAGAGCAGTTGAAAGGGTTGAGGGCGATATTTCCTTGCAGGCGATGCGATTTGTAACATTTTTTGACGAAATGTGCTCGCGATTTGAGTTATCGGGGCCTGTGCTCTACGTCGGCGATAGCGCGACAGAATTTGCGTTGGAAGGGGCTATGGATGCTATGCGACGCATATTGGGAGCGTTGATCGAGATCCCTCAGCATCATTACTTCATCGGCCCGAATTACTTGTGGTGCATATCCATGACGATGGAGGGCGATATGGCATTTGGGTTCCGGTAACACTCCTCTTGATTTCGACGGAGTCGCACAATAGCTGACGCCGCCTGCCAATCGTTGGTGACGAGCTATGCCAGCGGTGTGGTGTCGACGGCGAGCTACGACCCGGCGCGCGGCTGGCTGAGCACGCTGGTGCACCAGCAGGGGAGCGGCGGCACGGCGCTGCTGTCGCTGAGCTACACCCGGGCGCTGACGGGCCGGATCGAGGCGGTGACGGACCAGCTGAACGCCTCGTCCGCCGACACCTGGACCTACACCTATGACGACCTCGACCAGCTGAAGCGGGCGGCGAACGCCGGCAACAGTGGCTACAACGAGGCCTATACCTACGACATCGCCGGCAACTTGCTCTCCAAGACCGGGGTGGGGAGCTACACCTAGCCGGCGCAGGGCCCGGCGGCGGTGCGCCCGCACGCGGTGACAGCGGCGGGCAGCTTCACCTTCACCTACGACGACAACGGCAACATGCTGGCGGGTGCGAACCGCACTTATGTTTGGGACGGCGAGAATCGGCCGATCTCGATCACGGTCGGCAGCACCACTTCGACCTTCGTCTACGGGCCGGACGGGACGCGGCTGAAGAAGATCACCAAGGCCGCACCGCGCGGCTGCGCCGGCGCCGGGCCGACGGAGACGACGCTCTATGTCTTCGGCGACGAGCGCGTCACCTATACCGGCTCGTCCTTCGCCTGCGTGCCGACGACGCCGACCTGGATCACCTATCCCACGCCCGAGACCAAGCGGGAGGCCGTGCCGGGACAGGCTACGCAAACCTACACGCTGCTCAAGGATCACCTCGGCTCACAGCGTGTCGTCGCCGATGTCAGCGGCACGCTCGCCACCTCGTCGAGCTACGGCCCGTTCGGGTTCCAGCGGGCCGGGCAGACCTCGGCGGCGACGCGCGAGGCGAAGGCGTATATCGGCGAGCGGCAGGACGAGACGGGCCTGCTCTACCTCAACGCCCGCTACTACGATCCGAAGATCGGGAGATTTGTGTCTCCGGACTGGTGGGACCCGGCCAAGGAGGGAGTGGGTACTGACCGTTACGGCTATGCTGCCAACAATCCCGTGAATGTCACGGATCCGAGTGGGCACGACTACTTCGGGTCATTCGGAGGGTTGTTTGGAGGATTTTACGGTAACCTTGATTTCGCACAGTTCCAGAACGGGAACTCGATGTCTCTGGTGGATACGGGGATAAGATTCCCGTCCGAGGGGCAGCTTCCGAAAACAGATCTTGACTATCTGAGCGATTATATTTCGAGGGGTAACTACGGGTTATCAAGAATTCCCGGCGACATTGCGAAATGGGGGGCGGAGTTTGTCGATTCGCCATGGCCGACATTTGTAAACACCGCTGCCAGCGTCGGCATACCGGAATTTGAAGGCATTGCGTCTGCCGCGAGCATGTTTCGTCTGGCGAGCGGGGGAGCGCGGCTTGCCGCAGAAAGTGGGCCCATTAATCTGATGGGGAGGAGCGACGGGTTTCTCGTAAACGCTTCCCGTCGGGCGAATATCGACCCTGCTGGCATGTTGGATGTTGTCGCTCACGGCGGCGCCAATGCAATCGAGATCGGTGGACGCTTGGTCGATCATCGGATTGCGGCGAGAATTATTCAAAATGATCTGCAGTTTGTTGGCCAAGATGTTCGATTGCTGTCGTGTAATACGGGTGCATGCTTGGGCGGATTTGCTCAGAATCTCTCGAATAAACTGGGAGTAAATGTGGTGGCTCCAAACAATTACCTCTGGGCTTATCCCAATGGCGGTTTGGTGGTAATGGGTGGACGAACCGTAGGCGGTCGCTTAGTACCGGTGCCATCTCAGCCTGGGCAATGGGTCCGTTTCACTCCCGGAAATTGATCGGAGTTTAACCTATGAGAGCGGATGATAGGTGGTTCGGATTCTGGCGGGTTGATGCGAATAATGATACGCGTCTACCAACGCTAAGCTCTTGGATTGATCCTACATGGGGGCCAGGCGACAAAGAGAAGCTACTGTCCTACATCAATAACTCTCCAGTAGTTATTGCCTCGAGTGCCGTTAGATCTCCTTGTATTATCTGTGGAATGGCTCTCAGTTCTTCGGATTTCCAGAGCGATGGCACATGGTTATGGCCGGCGGATTTGAGGCACTACATGTCAACTCATCATGTCAGAATCCCAGATTCTTTAGCAAATCATATCCGACAGCGCGGATATGATCCTCCGAAGGAAGTTGAAACTGAACTAGACAACCTGCCGTGGCCTTAAGATTACAGAGAACGCAGGGGCAGTTTACCTTCCTTGCTTCTCCGTGGGCTGGGGTAGGACTCCGGGGGAGGATGGGGAACGGTTTACTTGATTCCGGTTGCGGTCACGACGCTGCGCCGGAGATCGTGTTTGGGCGCCAATAAAGGAGTGCCAGATTGATTGTGTGCGGAGTTACGGCGAGTGATTGGAACAGAGGGGCAGTTTACTTGATTCCGGCTGCGGTCACCGCGCTGCGCCGGAGATCGTAGCTTCGAACTGGCTGATCGTTCAGGGAAAGGTCACGAGCGACGGCGAGAGTCTTGTCGAGATGACCGTGCCCAACATCGTGCTCCAGCAACTCGAGACGCGAGGCCTGATCCGCGGTGGCGTCGTTCCTAGTGCTTCTGGCCTCCATAACCAGACGATATTCCTACCGGGGCACTCGACGCTCTCAACGGCAGCGCGGCGTTTCGAGTTATCCCTCCGAATTTCTAGGACGTGGGTTATGAGCGAAAAGGGAAATACACCAGCCAACGAGTTCGGCCGGAACTTGGCTGCTGCTTCGTATCCGAGGGTGGAGGAAGTTCCTGGGACACCACAGGCGTTTCGGAGAAAGTGGGTCTTGCGGCTAAGGGTTAGCGTGCCCTTCGACGACGCCTTGAATGCTGCCGCAAGGTCTTTTGAGCTGAATGCTCGGCGAGAGATTGCTGAAGCGTTGGGATTAACTGATGATGTCGAGTTGCAACTGCCAGCGGTATCAGCTATTCGCCTGAGCGATCACCATGCCGTATTTGAAATCGATTGCCCACATGTATCGGTTGGGATGGGCGACGCCGCCGAAATTGCAACTTTGAGCATATTGAGAGGGGCAGACGAGCGGTGGTGTTTGGAAGATCTTCAGGAAATTCCAAAACATTACTGGTTCTGAATGATCTGATTCATCAGTTACCTTGAACGCAGGAACAGTTTACTTGATGCCGGCTGCGATCGCGGGTTTCCCGCCACACCCGGCATTGAGCCACTTATCCCCGGCGTGAGCCGCTCAGGCCGCAGGGCTGCGCGCGTCGACGACGCCGCGCGCGGTCAGCTCGAGGCCCGTCAACCGCCGGTCGAGATGGCGTGCCCGCCAGGCGAGCATGCGTTCGGCCATCTCCAGGCGCACGCCGGCGAGCGCGGGATTGGCCGACCGGTCGACGCATTCGCCGGGATCCTCGGCAAGGTCAAACAACAGCGGCGGCAGGCCGGCGCAATGCACGTATTTGAAGCGGTCGTCGCGGATCACCGCCAGGTTCAAGGCGTCCAGCGGCAGGCCGAAGCGCGCCTGCGTCCGGCCGGTGGCGACCTCGCGGAAGTCGTATTCCCAGTGGACCTCCTGGCGCGGGTCGGCCGGCTCGCCGCCGTCGAGATAGGGCAGCAGCGAGCGCCCGTCGAGATGGCCGGGCGCCGCGACGCCGGCGAGATCCGCCAGGGTCGGCATGAGGTCGATCGATTCGGTGAAGCGTCCGACCCGCGCCGGCGGCTTGCCCGGCGCGCGGATGATCAGCGGCACGTGGCAGGACGGATCGAAGAAGCCGAATTTGCCGAACGTCCAATGGTCGCCCATCATCTCGCCGTGGTCGGCGGTGAGCACCAGCACGGTGGTCTCCCAGGCGCCGGCCGCCTTCAGCCCGGCGACGAGGCGGCCGATCTGGCGGTCGACCTCGGAGATCATGCCCCAATAGATCGCGCGCACGGTGCGGAAGTCGGCGTCCGGCCAGTTTGCCACCCGCCCACTGCCGGCGCCGGGGACGAAGTGGCCGCCGGCGTAGCTCTCGTGCCAATGGGCGACGAGCGGGTGCAGCGCCGCGTCCTCCGCCGGGGTGCGGCCGCGGGCGAAGGGCAGGGGATCGGCGGGATCATAGAGCGTGTTGAACGGCGCGGGCACGACGAAGGGCGGGTGCGGGCGCAGGAAGGAGAGATGCGCGAACCACGGCGTGTCCGCCGCCTGCTCCGACAGCCAGCGCAGGAACTCGCCGGTGAGGAAGGCGGTCTCGGTCTCGTCCTGGCCGTAGCGGGCCGGCGCGGTGGTGGGCTGCGCCGACGGCTCGCCGGCCGGCAGGTAGATGTCCCAGCGATCCCTAGGGATGGCATGGCCGCGCCCGGCCAGCCAGGAGAGCCAGGGGCCGTTGTGCTCGGGCAGGCGCAGGCGGGTGGTGAAGCCGGGCAGGACCCCCTCATAGGTGGTGAGCCAGGGGTCGCCGGGCGCGGTGGTTCTGGGATCGATGGCCTGGTCGGTATAGCCGAACAAGGTGGGGTCGTAGCCGGCCCGCCGCATCATCCAGGCGATGTTGTCGTGGCGGGCGTCGAGCGGCGTGCCGTTGCGCACCACCCGGTTGGTCATCTGGTAGAGGCCGGTATAGAGGCAGGCGCGTGCCGGGCTGCAGGGCGTGGCCTGGGCGTAGTGGCGCAGGAAGCAGGCGCCTTCGCGCGCCAGCGCGTCGACATGCGGCGTGCGGACCACGGGATGGCCGGCAATGCCGAGGGCGTCGCCGCGCCATTGGTCGGCGGTGATGAACAGGATGTTGGGGCGCACGGGACCGGTCAGGCCAGCGCGATCCGCGCCACGACGGCGCCGATGATCAGGTTGAGGACGAAGGCGACGACGCAGACGGCGATGGTGTAGTTCATCGTCTTGTCCGCCGGCGACTTCATCATGACCGGCAGGCCGACATAGAGGAGATAGAGGCTGTAGAGGCCGAGGATGGTCAGGATCGCCAGGGGCGGGACGATGACGAAGACGCCGGCGAGCCAGGCGGCCGTGGCGCTGTAGGCCGAGAGCTTGAAGGCGTTGAGGAAGTTCGGCGTGCCGCCGAAGGTCGGAGCGAGCTTGTCGACGATCACGGCGAGGACATAGACGCCGACGAGGCCGAGGACATAGCCGAGGATCGCCGTCGCCAGCGCGCCGCCGAAGGAGCCGCGCAGGCCGCCGATCAGCCCGGCCACGGCCGGCACGGCGGCGACATAGACGAGATAGTCCCGGTAGATGGTCTGGACGCTGGTCGGTTCCGCGTCGATGACCGGCCATTCGGCCTTCGGAGTCATCAGGATCGCCTTTGCCCGTCCGACGATGTCCATGGCCTCGCCCCCCATCGGCCCGCCGGGATGGCGCACCGACTCGATCTCGTGTCGAGAGGGGGAAGACTATGCCGAACTGCGCCGGCCGCAAGGGCACGGCCTTGCGGTTCGAACCGGCTTCTGCCCTATGGTCGCCGGACGAGGGAGTTCCGCATGCGCCGTTCCGAGATCGACACCATCATCGATGAGACCATCGCCATCCTGGAGGCGCACGGCACCCGGTTGCCCCCTTTCGCCCATTGGAGCCCGGCCGAGTGGCGGGCGCCGGAGACGCGCACCATGCGCGAGCGTTTCCTCGGCTGGGCCGTGGTCGAGTTCGAGCCCGGCGCCTTCGCCAAGGCCGGCATCGCGCTGTGCACCACGCGCATGGGCTCGCACCACGACCTGGCGCAAGGCCGCGGCCGGCTCTACGGCGAGAAGGTGTTCGTGCTGCGCGACCAGCAATATGTGCCGTTCCATCACCACGCCGTGAAGACCGAGGACGTGATCAATCGCGGCGGCGCGACGCTGGCGATCGAGCTCGTCCGGGTCGACGCTGCGGGGCGGCCGAGCCGGGAGCCGGTCGAGATCGAGCGCGACGGCCTGCCGACGAGCCTGGCGCCGCAGAGCATCGTCCGCCTCGCGCCGGGCGAGAGCATCACCCTGACGCCGGGCATCGCCCACGCCTTCTGGGCCGAGGGCGGCGACGTCGTCTGCGGCGAGGTCTCGCTCGCCAATGACGAGCGCACCGACAACCTGTTCCTGAGCGCGCTGCCGGCGCCCGCGCCGATCGTCGAGGACGCTCCGGCACGGCGGCTGGTCGTGGCGGACTACGCGGCGCTCTGAGACGGGGCGCCGGTCCGGTCTCAGGGTGGCGTCGAGCGGCGGATCAGCGTTGCGAGCGCGAGGGCCATCAGGGTCGAGATGGCGATGGTGACGGTGCTCATCGCCATGCCGACGGTGACGGAGCCCTGGTCGAACTGCTTCCAGATATAGGTGGAAACCGTGGCCATGCCGGCCGGCGCCAGCAGCAGCGAGGCGACGAGCTCGCGCGATGCGACGGAAAAGACGATCAGCATGGCCGAGAGCACGCTGGGCGCCACCAGGGGAACCAGGATGCGCCGGAAGGCGGTGAAGCGGCCGGCGCCGGCGATCCGGGCGGCCATCTCGACGCTGTCGCCGATCTGGCGGAAGGCCGCGCCGGCATAGCGCACGGGGTAGGGCAGGAGGATGCAGCAATAGGCGAGCAGGAGGATGAGCGGCGTGTTGTAGGGCGTGACGGGCAGCCAGGGCTGGTTCCAGGCCAGGATCAGGCCCACCGCGACGACGACGCCCGGCAGGGCGTTGGGCAGCACGGTGAGGGCATCGAGCAGCGAGCGGCCCCGCAGCCTGGTGCGCAGGATCACGTAGGCCGCCAGGGTGCCGAGCAGGCCGGTGATCGCCGCGGTGCCGACGCCGAGCAGCAGGCTGTTGCCCAGGGCGGTGAGGCCGGCCGCTCCCGAGCGGAGCACGGCGCCGAAATTGTCGAGGCCGAGATTGGCCGGCGAGAGGCCGCCGGAGAGGGTGCGGGAGAAGGCCGTCGCCAGGATGGCCGCCAGGGGCGCCACCGTCGCCAGCAGGACGACGAGGGCGAAGGCGGGCAGGACCGCCGGCGCCCAGCGGCCGAGGGAGGCCTGCGCCGACGGAGCGGGACGGCCGGCCACGGTCTCGAAGGAATGGCGGGCCAGCAGCCGGAACTGGACGAGGAAGGCGGCAAGGGACAGGCAGACCAGGATGAGCGACAGGGCGGCCGCCCCGGGCAGGTCGATCGGCCAGTCGGAGACGCGGGTCTCGATCTCGGTGACCAGCACCTCGAAGCCCGACTTGGCGCCCAGCGCCGCCGGCGTGCCGTATTCCTCGATGGTGAGGGCGAAGACCAGGAGCAGGCTGGCGGCGATCCCCGGTGCCGAGAGCGGCAGGACGATGCGCAGGAAGCTCGTCCAGGGCGAGGCGCCGGCCACGCGCGCCGCTTCGATCAGCCGGCCGCCGATGGCGCCGACCGTGCGGGAGACGGCGAAATAGACGACGGGAAGCCCGGTCAGGGTCATCACGAAGACGATGCCCCAGAACGAGAACAGGAAGCCCTGCAGGTGGAAGCCGGCGAGCTGCTGCAGATAGCCCCTGGGCTGCAGGGTCAGGATCCAGCTCAGGGCCGCGATATAGGGCGGGATCATGAAGGGGACGAGCATCAGCACGTCCCACAGGCCCTGGAGCGGCAGGCGGAACAGGCCGCGGACGACGCCGAGGGGCACGGCGACGACGGCCGAGACGCCGACGACCGTCAGTCCCAGCACGATGGTGTTCAGCATCGATCCCGCCAGCGCCGGCGCGCCGAGGATGGCCAGGACCGGGCTGAACGGGGCGGCGAGGGAGCCGGAGGCGATCGCGGGGAAGACCGCCTGCAGCGCGATGAAGGACAGCGGCAGCGCGACGACGGCCAAGAGCGACAGGACCGCCAGGAGGACGAGCCCCCCGCCGCCGCGCTGCCGGGTCATTTGCCGGCGGCCTTGGCGAAGCCGGCGAGAAGCTCCTTGCGGGCGCCGTAGACCTTCTTGGTGTCGATGGGCAGCAGCTTGAGGTCGCCGATCAGGGCGCGGTCGGCCTTGGCGTCCTCGCGGGCCGGCATCAGGTAGACGGCGGCGACGGCCTTCTGGCCTTCGTCGGAGAGGACATAGTCGATGAAGGCCTTGGCGGCATCCTGCTGCTTCGACCAGGTCATGATCATCATCGGCCGCGGGGCGATGACCGTTCCCGAGGCCGGGAAGATGACCTCGATCGACTCGCCCTTGGCCTTGCCGGCCAGCGAGATGTAGTCCACCGCGCCGAACACCGCCGCCTTGGCGCCCTGCAGCACAGGCGTCAGGGCCGCGGCGTTGGCGCCGCCGGTGGCCATGCCGTTCTTCGCCAGGCTCTCGAACAGGCTCCAGTCGCCGGTCCGGCCTTCGAGCGCTGCGACCAGCTCGAACGTGGCGCCGGACTGGGCCGGGTCGGGCATGGTCACGGCATCCTTGTACTCCGGCTTGGCCAGGTCGGCCCAGTCGGTGGGACGCGGCGTGCCGCTCTTGGGGTTCCAGGCGATGCCGAGCGCCGAGACGCCCTGGGCCACCGCGTTGCGGGTCTTGAGGAAGGCGGGCACCTTCTCCGCGTTGGGGCTGGCATAGTCGACGAGCCAGCCGCGCTCGGAGAAATCGCTCGCCGAATCCCAGGAGGCCGAGATGACGACGTCGACGATCGGGTTGGCGGCTTCCGCCTCGATGCGGGCCATCACCTTGCCGGTCGTGCCCTGGAAGACCTCGACGGGCGTCCCGGTCTTGTCGGTGAAGCCCTTGGCCAGGGTCTCGATCAGGTCGGCCGGCCCGGCGGAGTAGACCGTGAGCTTCTCCGCGGCATGGGCCGAGGCCGACAAGACCAGCGCGAGGGCCGCGCCGAACAGTGCTCTTCCTATCATCATGGAACTTCCTCGGTTTGAAGGCTCGTCCCCGGTCCGTCCTCGAAGAACCGGAGCCGGTTGACGTCGACGTCCAGGGGCACCGTCTCGCCCGCACGCCCGCGCTGGCGCGTCACGACGAGGATGTCGGCTCCCGGCGACGGGTCGGCCCCGACACGGACGGTCAGGACGTAGTGATCGCCGCGGAACACGCAGGCGACGATCCGGCCGCGCAGCATGCCCCGCGCGTCCGGGCCCGCGCTCACTGCGTCCCGCCGCATCAGGAGCCGGCCCGGGCCGGGGCGGGCCGCGCCGAGGTCGGCGGCCAGGGTCAGGCCGGCCTCGGGCAGGACATAGCCGTCCGGCCGCCGTTCCGCCCGCACCAGCGTGCCCAGGTGCAGGAATTCGCAGACGGCCGGGCTGGCCGGGTCCGCCACCAGCCGCTCCGGCGCGGCGATCTGCTCGATCCGCCCCTCGCGCATCACGGCGACGCGGTCGGCGAGGGCGAAGGCCTCGCCCTGGTCGTGGGTGACATAGACCGCGCTGAGGCCGAGGTCGCGGATCAGGGCGGCGATCTCGGTGGCCAGGGTGTCGCGCAGGTCGCGGTCGAGATTGGACAGCGGCTCGTCGAACAGCACGAGGCTGGGCTCGGCGACGATGGCCCTGGCGATGGACACGCGCTGCTGCTGGCCGCCGGACATGGAGCCCGGGTTGCGCGGGCCATAGTCGGCGAGGCCGACGCGCTCCAGGGCCCGCTGCGCCCGCCGGCGCCATTCCTCGCGCGCGACGCCGCGCATCTCCAAGGGAAAGCTGACATTGCGGAGCACGGAGAGGTGCGGCCACAGCGCATAGTCCTGGAACACCATGCCGAGGCCGCGCTTCTCCGGAGCGGTGAAACGCCCGCTGGCCGCGTCGGCGACGCAGCGGCCGGCAATGTCGAGACGGCCCTCGCTCGGCGCGATCAGGCCGGCGATCAGCTTGAGCAGCGTGGTCTTGCCGCAGCCGGACGGGCCGAGAAGGGCGACGATCTCCCCCTTCGCCACCCGCAGGTCGACCTTGCGCAGGACATGGCCCGCGCCGTAGCTGTGCGCGACGCCGTCGACGACCAGCGCGGTCGGAAGGCGCGTTGCTGCTGCCGCGTTCAATGAAATAACTGCCCCAGACATTGCCGTTGTCTTGCCCCGCGGCACTGCTATACAGCCGGCGTGACGCTCGTGTGACGATGGAATGGGGCGATGATTTCAAGTATTTCATGCGATTCGCGGGGCTATGCCAAAGAGCATGGCTTCTGTTGCCCGGCTCTATCCGGGATTCGCCTTGGAGATGCCGCATTGCTGTCTTGCGAAAGCTGGTGCATCGGGTGCCGATCCACTCCGCGCTCCACCGGGATCCGTCATCGCGCAGGGCGCTGGCCCGGCCCGACTTCCGAAGGTCGCGCATGAACCGATCGTCCTCGTCCTGGGCGGCCTGCCTCGCCCGTCTCCCCGGCGGACGACAATGGCTGCCCGTCGGTTCCGGCGAATCCGGCGACCATGTGTTCCGTCGCAGCGACGGCGAAGCCTATGCCAAGGTCGCTGACGGGGAGCGGGCGCCGCTCCTCGAGGCGGAGCGCAGGCGGACGCAATGGCTGTCCGCGTTCGACCTCGGGGCTCCTCCCGTGCTCGATTGGATCGAGGCGGACGGTGCGGCGTGCCTCGTCACCGGCGCCGTGCGCGGCGTGCCGGCGAGCGATCTCGACGCGCCGGCGCTCGTCCGGGCCTGGCCTTCGATCGCCGAGCGCATCAAGGCCCTCCACGCGCTGCCTGTCCGGGATTGCCCTTTCGCGCGCGGCCTGTCGGCGATGGTCGGGCGGGCCGAGGACGTCGTCGCGCGCGGCGCCGTCAACCCCGACTTCCTCGACCCCGAGGATCGGGACACGCCGCCACCGGTCCTGCTCGCCCGCCTGCAGGCGGAACTGCCGATGCGACTCGATCAGGAGGCCGGCGACCTCGTCGTCTGCCACGGCGATGCCTGCCTGCCCAACATCATGGTCGACCCCGAGACATTGCGCTGCACCGGCCTGGTCGATCTCGGCCGGCTCGGCACGGCCGACCGCCATGTCGACCTCGCGCTGCTGATCGCCAACGCCCGCGAGACCTGGACGGGGGGCGATCAGGCGCAGGCCGCCCGTGACCGCCTGTTCGCCATCCATGCGATCGAGGTTCCGGACCAGGCCCGGCTCGACTTCTACCTCCGCCTGGATCCGCTGACCTGGGGTTGAGGCAGGGGGGCGGGAGGCCATCTTTGTGGCGTTCCGCCGGGAGGCGGGGCGTCTACGGGCGTTGTGTCATTGTTCTGTTTCTTATATGTTCACTTTCTGTGGTCTATAAAGCCCTGCCGCAATGGCGTTTCAGCCTTTGCCTTATGGATGCGATCACGAAAAACGATGGTTGCCGGAATTGCGCGCGGGGGCAGGGCATGATAGTGAGAATGAACGTTCATTTTCACTCGTGGGTGCCGCCATCTTGTCCACCGCCGGGCCCGCGCCCATACCCGACCGCCGTCCCGCCGAGCGGCAGGCCTTGATCCTGGACGCGTTCGAGCGTTGCATCGTGCGCTCGGGCTTCCATCGCACCACCATGCAGGACGTGGCGCGGGAAGCGGGGATGAGCGCGGGCAATCTCTACCGCTATTTCGTCTCCAAGGAGCAGCTGGTCTCCGGCCTGTGCGAGCGCGACCGCGAGCGCTTCGGCGCCGACTTCCAGCACGCCCGCGAGCATTCCGACGTGATCGGCCTCCTCACCGAGCTCGGCCGCAAGCATTTCGTCGAGGAGCCGCGCTCGCGCTGCATCCAGTTCATGGAGATCTGGGCCGAGGCGACGCGCAACCCGGCCGTCGGGGCGGTGTGCATGGCCACGGACCGCGAGGTCACCGAGCAGATCGTCGGCCTGTTCGACCTCGCCAGGAGCCGCGGGCAGATCGCGCCGAATGTCGACAGCGCGGCGGCCTTCGCCGTGCTCTCGGCCATCGGCGACGGCATGCACATGCACCGCGCCTTGGATCCCGACTTCGACCCGGCCGAGGCTTTCCGGCTGATGCTGGTGGTGATGAAGGCGATCTTCTCCGGCCAGCTCGACCTCAATCGTCCGCAGGAGGCCGAGGCCGCCTCTCCAGCCCGATCGGAGCGATCGTCATGACCGCGCAGACCATTCACGGCCCGATCGAGGGCGCGCCGGTCGCGGCGCCCGCCGACCTCTGCCCGGATGCCGCGCCCGCGGCCGAGATCGTCCTGCCGAGGCGGCGCGGGCGCTCCTTCTGGTTCCGCGCCTCCGGCGTCGTGACCGGCCTCGTCGCCGTGGCGGGCGCCGGCATCCTCCTGCTGGCCCGGCCCGCACCCGTCGAGCATCCGGCCGTCGCCGCGACCAGCGCGGCCGAGGCCGTCGCCCGGCCGCCGTCGATCACCGTGGTGCACGCCGCGCGCGGGCCGATCACCGAGACCGCCGTGGTCACCGGCAACCTGGTGCCGCGCGAGGAGGTGCTGGTCTCCCCGCAGATCGACGGCTACGCCGTCGAGGACATCCTGGTGGAGGAGGGCGACACCGTCGCCAAGGGCCAGGTGCTGGCGCGGCTGTCGCGCGCGATGATCGACACGTCGCTCGCCCAGAACGCTGCCCAGATCGCCCGGGCCGACGCGGCCATCGCCCAGGCCGAGGCTTCGATCGCCGAGGCGCAGGCCTCCAAGGACCAGACCTCCAGCGCCTTCGCCCGCTCGCAGACCCTGCGCAAGGACGGCATCGCCACGGCCGACACGCTGGAGCAGCGCGAGATGGCCGACAGGACGGCCGCCGCGCGGCTCGACTCGGCCCAGCACGCGCTCACCGTGGCGCAGGCGGACAAGAACCTCGCCGTGGCCCAGCGCAGCGAGATGATGGTGCGGCTCGCGCGCACCGAGATCAAGGCGCCGGCCGCCGGCACCGTCAGCCGGCGCACGGCCCGGATCGGCGCCATCGCCGCCATCGCCGGCGACCCGCTGTTCCGCATCATCGAGAACGGCGAGATCGAGCTCGAGGCCGACGTGCCCGAGGCGACGCTGGCGGCGCTGCGGCCGGGGATGGCCGCCAAGGTGCTGACCGCGGCGCGGACCGAGCCTTTCTCCGGGCATGTCCGCCTGGTTTCGCCGGAGGTGACCCAGAGCACGCGGCTCGGGCGGGTGCGCATCAGCCTCGATCCGGCCCCGGGCCTGACCATCGGGGCCTTCGGCCGCGCCGCGGTCGAGATCGCCAGCCGCGACGGCGTGCTGCTGCCGCAATCGGCCGTGCTCTTCTCCGAGCAGGGGCCGACCGTGCAGGTGGTCAGGGACGGCGTGGTGACGACGACGCCGATCGTCATCGGCCTGCGCACCGAGAGCCATGTCGAGATCGAGAAGGGCGTTGCCGTCGGCGATGCCGTCGTCGCCACCGCGGGCACCTTCGTGCGCGACGGCGACCGCGTCACGCCGGTCGAACCGAAGGGCTGAGGGGGCGCGCCGATGGCCTTGAACGTCTCCGCATGGTCGATCCGCCAGCCGGTGCTCTCCATCGTGCTGTTCGTGGTGCTGCTGGCGCTGGGCTGGGTGTCGTTCAGCACCCTGCCGATCACCAAGTTTCCCAACATCGACATCCCGATCATCGCGATCACGATCACCGAGTCCGGCGCGGCTCCGGCCGAGCTGGAGACGCAGGTCACCCGCAAGATCGAGGATGCGGTCTCCAGCGTCGCCGGCATCAAGCACGTGCGCTCGACGGTGACGGACGGCTCGTCGGTCACGCTGATCGAGTTCCGCCTGGAGGTGAACACCGACCGGGCGCTCAACGACGTCAAGGACGCGGTGACCAAGGTGCGCACCGACCTGCCGCGGGCCATCGACGAGCCGCTGGTCAGCCGGGTCGACGTCGAGGACCAGTCGATCCTGACCTATTCCGTCGCCTCGCCCGGCATGACGCTGGAGCAGCTCTCCTGGCATGTCGACGACGTGGTCAAGCGCGAGCTGCAGGGGCTCAAGGGCGTGGGCAAGGTCGACCGCATCGGCGGCGTCTCGCGCGAGATCCGCGTGTCGCTCGATCCCGACCGGCTGATGGCGCTCGGCGTCACCGCGGCCAGCGTCAACCGCCAGCTCCAGGCGACCACCGTCGACCTCGCCGGCGGCAAGGGCGACGTCGGTGACCAGGAACAGTCGATCCGCACCCTGGCCGGCGTGCGCACGCTCGAGGGCCTCAGGGCCACGAAGATCGTGCTGGCCGGCGGGCGGGAAGTGCGACTCAGCGAGATCGCCGACGTGCGCGACGCCTATGAGGAGCCCAAGTCCTTCGCGCGGCTCGACGGCAGGACGCCGATCGTCGCCTTCTCGATCTATCGGGCCAAGGGCGCGAGCGACACCGAGGTCGCCGCCCATGTGGCCCGGGCCATCGAAGGACTGGCCAAGGCCCATCCCGACATCGCCTACCAGCTGGTCGACGACGGGGTGAAGGACACCTACGGCAATTTCCAGGCGGCGATGTCGACCCTGATCGAAGGGGCGTTGCTGGCCGTCATCGTCGTGCTGATCTTCCTGCGCGACTGGCGCGCCACGCTGATCGCCGCCGTGGCCCTGCCGCTCTCGGCCATCCCGACCTTCTGGGCGATGAGCATGATGGGCTTCTCGCTCAACCTGATCAGCCTTTTGGCGATCACGCTGGCGACCGGCATCCTCGTCGACGACGCCATCGTCGAGATCGAGAACATCATCCGCCACATGAAGATGGGCAAGTCGCCCTATCGCGCCTCGCTCGAGGCCGCCGACGAGATCGGCCTCGCCGTGATCGCGATCACCACGACCATCATCGCCATCTTCGTGCCGGTCAGCCTGATGGGCGGCATCGCCGGCCAGTATTTCAAGCAGTTCGGCCTGGTGGTCGCCGTGGCGGTGTTCTTCTCGCTCCTGGTGGCGCGCCTGATCACACCGATGATGACGGCCTATCTGCTGCGGCCGCATCCGCACAGGGAGCCGGTCGACGGCTTCGTCATGCGCAGCTATGTGCGGTTCCTGGAGTGGACGCTGGCGCGCTGGTACTCACCCTACCTGACCGTGGCGGTCGGCATGGTGCTGTTCGTCGCGTCGCTGGCGGCGATGGGCCTGCTGCCGCAGGGCTTCATGCCCAAGACCGACGAGGGACGCATCGTCATCGCCGTCGAGGTGCCGCCCGGCGGCCGGCTCGAGGACACGCGGCGCAAGACCGACGAGGTCGTCGCCGCCATCCGGCAGATGCCGGAGGTGGAGCGCGTCCTGGTGATCGGCGGGGCCTCGCCCACCGGCTCGCTGGAAGTGCGCAAGGCCGCGGTCTATGTCGAGCTCGTGCACAAGAGCGAGCGCGAGCGTCGTCAGTGGACGCTGCAGGAGGATATCACGCAGCGGATCGCCGGAATCCCCGACGTGCGCGCCTGGTACGTCAACGACCGCGGCGAGCGCGGCGTCAACGTGGCGCTGCTGGGCACGGATCCGGCCGAGCTCAACCAGACCGTGGCCGGGCTCGAGGCGGCGATGCGCAAGATCCCGGGCTTCTCCAGCGTCGCCGCCAGCGCCGGCCAGGACCGGCCGGAAGTGCAGATCGTGCCGCGCACCGACGATGCCGCGCGCTACGGCATCACCACCGAGCAGATCTCGGAGGCGGTGCGCGTCGCCACCATCGGCGACATCTCCGGCAATCTCGCCAAGTTCAATGCCGGCGACCGGCTGGTGCCGATCCGGGTGCAGCTGACGGAGGCCTCGCGCGCCAATCTCGGCCTGATCCAGGCGCTCAGCCTGGTCACCGCCGCGGGTGGCACGGTGCCGCTCTCGGCGGTGGCGGACGTGAAGTTCGGCCAGGGACCGTCCTCGATCGACCGCTACGACCGCGTGCGGCTGATCAGCGTCGGCGCGGACCTGCCGGGCAGCATGACCCTCGGCGAGGCGATGGCGAAGGTCGAGGCGCTGCCGGTGATGCAGAACCTGCCGAAATCCGTGCGGACCGCGCCGACCGGCGACGCCGAGATCATGGGAGAAGTCTACACCGGCTTCGCCATGGCGATGGGCGCCGGATTGATGCTGGTCTTCGGCGTGCTCATCCTGCTGCTCGGCAGCGTCTTCCACCCCGTCACCATCCTGTTCTCCCTGCCGCTCTCGCTCGGCGGCGTGGTGGGCGCCCTTCTCATCACCGACAACTCGGTGTCGCTGCCTGTCGTGATCGGCATCCTGATGCTGATGGGCATCGTCACCAAGAACGCCATCATGCTGGTCGACTTCGCGGTGGAGCGGGTCAAGCACGGCATGTCGCGGCACGATGCCATCATCGACGCCGGCCGCAAGCGCGCCCGGCCGATCGTGATGACCACCATCGCCATGGTGGCCGGCATGGTGCCGACCGCCCTCGGCCACGGCGACGGCGGCGAATTCCGCGCGCCCATGGCCATCGCCGTGATCGGCGGCCTGACCGCGTCGACGGTGCTGTCCCTGATCTTCGTGCCGTCGTTCTACTCGGTCATGGACGACGTCACCCGCCTGTTCGTCTGGATCTTCGGCCGCTTCATCGGGCCGAAGGACGAGGACGAGACCGCGCCCGCGCCGCCTGCCCGGCTGCCGGGCGGGCCCCCCGCCCATTCTCTGCCCATCGCCGCCGAATGAGGACGCCATGACCTACATGCCCGTTTTCGACCGTCCGCCGACGCCGCGCGAGCTGGCCTATCTCGAAGCGCTCGCGTCCGGCGACATGCGCCCGGCGATCAGCGGCCAGGCGGGGCACATGTGCCGCAAGTTCGGCTGGTGCGAGGTGATCTACCGCAGCCCCGCCGGCGAGGAGCTGCCGCGCTCGGCCCTGCCGCTCGGCATGGATTCGATCGCCATCGTGCGGGCGGGCTATCGCGCCATCGGCTACGTCATCACGCAGAAGGGGAAGAGCGCCCTGGAGCGTGCCGTCAGCGCCGAATGAAGGCATCCGGCCGGGGACGCCCGCGTCCCGGCCCGCCCTTCAGCCCTCCAGCTCCTCGCGCAGCATCTCCAGCGCCAGCCATTCCTCCTCGGCCGCCGCCTTCTTCGCCTCGACGTCGGCAAGCCGGCGGCCGGCCTCGGAGAAAGCCTTGGGATCGCGCGAGAACAGGCCGGGATCGGCCAGGAGGGCCTGGATCTTCGCGGCTTGCGCCGCCAGTCCGTCGATCGTGCCGGGCAGCGTCTCCAGGGCGTGCTTTTCCTTGAAGGAGAGCTTGCGCGCCGTCTTCCTGGCGGGAGCGGCAGCCGGTGCCTCGGGCGCGGCCTTCCCGGCCGGGCGCTCGACCGAGCGGCGCTCCACCCCGGCGCCGCGCTGGACGATCATGTCGGAATAGCCGCCGGCATAGTCCAGCCATTGGCCGCCGCCTTCGGACATCAGCGTCGAGGTGACGACGCGGTCGAGGAAGTCGCGGTCGTGGCTGATGACGATGACGGTGCCGTTATAGTCGGCGATCATCTCCTGCAGGAGGTCGAGCGTCTCCAGGTCGAGATCGTTGGTCGGCTCGTCCAGGACCAGGAGGTTCGAGGGCCGCGCCAGGGCCCGCGCCAGCATCAGCCGGCCGCGCTCGCCGCCCGACAGCGCCGCGACCGGCGTGCGGGCCTGCTCGGGCAGGAACAGGAAGTCGCGCATGTAGCCGATGACGTGCTTGCGCTCCCCGGCGACGTCGACATAGTCCGAGCCGCCACCGGTCATGGTGTTGGCGAGCGTCTCCGCGGGGTCGAGGCTTTCGCGGCGCTGGTCCAGCGTCACCATCGCCAGGCTGGCGCCGAGCTTCACCGTGCCGCTGTCCGGCGGGATGGTGCCGGTCAGGAGGTTCAGGAGCGTGGTCTTGCCGGCGCCGTTCGGCCCGACGATGCCGATGCGGTCGCCGCGGGCGATGCGGATCGAAAAATCCTTCACGACCGGCTCGTCGGGGCGCCAGGCCTTGCCGACGCCGATCGCCTCGATGACGAGCTTGCCGCTCTCCTCGCCCTCGGTCGCCGCCATCCTGACCGAGCCGACGGCGCGGCGGGCCTCGCGCCGTTCGCTGCGCAGCGCCGCGAGGTTGGCCATGCGCCGGACATTGCGCTTGCGGCGGGCGGTGACGCCGTAGCGGACCCAGTGCTCCTCGGCGACGATCTTGCGGTCGAGCTTCTGTCGGTCGCGCTCCTCCTCCTCCAGCACGGCGTCGCGCCATTCCTCGAAAAAGGCGAAGCCGCGGTCCATCCGCCGGGTCCGGCCGCGGTCGAGCCAGACGGTGGCGCGCGACAGGGTTTCGAGGAAGCGGCGGTCATGGCTGATCAGCACCATGGCCGAGCGCATGGCGCCGATCTCGCGCTCCAGCCATTCGATGGCGGGCAGGTCGAGATGGTTGGTCGGCTCGTCCAGCAGCAGGATGTCGGGCTCGGGCGCCAGCGCGCGGGCCAGCGCGGTGCGGCGGGCCTCGCCGCCGGAGAGGGTCTTCGGGTCCTCCTCGCCGGTCAGGCCGAGCTCGCCGAGGAGATAGGCGGCGCGGTAGGGATCATCGCCCGGGCCCAGCCCCGCCTCGACATAGGCGAGCGTGGTGGCAAAGCCCGTCAGATCCGGCTCCTGCGGCAGGTAGCGCACGGTGGCGCCGGGATGGACGAAGCGCTCGCCGGCATCGGCCTCGACCAGGCCGGCGGCGATCTTGAGCAGCGTCGACTTGCCCGAGCCGTTGCGCCCGACCAGGCAGAGCCGTTCGCCGGGCGCGATGGAAAGATCCGCGCCCTCGAGCAGGGGCGTGCCGCCGAAGGTCAGCCGGATGTCGCGCAGGAAGAGGAGAGGGGGAGCCATGCCCGGCCTTTTGGGCCGGGGCCCGTCCGGGGTCAAGGCTGCAGGCGGCGGGACGCGCCATTTGCCGGATCTTAACCCTGCGAGGCGCTTCATCACCTTCGGGCAGGTCCGGCCGATGGGCGAGGGCGGGGACGCGCCGACAGGGGTTGGAGCGTGGCGATCGACACCGTTTCGGGGGCAAGGCCGCAGGCACCGCTCCTGCCGCAGGGCAGCACCGGCCTTCCCGCCGCGCTCGCGGCGCTCGCGCCCGGCGACAAGGTCGATGCGACGGTGCTCGCCCGGCTGGAGACCGGGGAGATCCGGCTCGCCCTGCTCGGGACCCTGCTCGATATCCTGCCCTCGGAGCCGCTGACGCCGGGCGAAGCGGTGAAGCTCACCGTGGTGGAGACCGCGCAGCAGCTCGCCGTCTCGGTCCAGCGCCAGACGCCGGACGCGGCGCCGGCCGGCGCCGACCTGGGGGCGGAGGCGCCGGCGGCCGTCGCGACGCTGCGACCGGCGCCATCGACCTCGCCGGCTTCGGCACCCGCCGGAGACGGGCCGAGCCCCGAGGCCCGCGCGGCTCTCGGCGCGGTGCTGCCCAGGGCGGCGGCCAACCAGCAGGGGCGGGCGCCGCTGATCGCCAATGCCGTGGCGATCCTGGCCGGCCCGGCCGGCGACCAGCTGCCGGCCGCGGTCCGGAACACGCTGGCGGCCCTCCTCGCCACCGCGCTCGACCCGACATCTCTCGACGGCCCGGCGCTGCAGGGCGCCGTCGCCCGGTCCGGCTCGTTTCAGGAGGCGGCCATCCTGCGCCTGGCGCAGGCCCCGGCCGGCGCCGATGCCGCCGCGGCCCTGCAGGGCGATGCCAAGAGCCTGATGCTGGCGCTGCGGCCGATGCTGCAGGCCCTGGCGGACGGGCGGAGCGTGCCGCCGGCCGATCCGCCGCCGCTGCCGCGGCGCGGCGCCGTGCCGCAGGCCCAGCCCGCCGTGGCCGCGACGCTCGGGCCGGATGCGTCGACGGCCCAGGCCGCCCGGACCCTGCTCGCCGGCGTCGAGGGGGCGCTCGACCGGACGCGGCTGCTGCAGGCGGCCTCGTTGCCGGAGGCGCGGCCGGGTGCCGACGATCCGTCGGCCGGGGAGAGGCTGGTCGAGATCCCCCTCGCCCTGCCGGGCGGGCAGACCTCGGTGATGGCCCTCGCCGTCGGCGGCGACGGACGGGCCGCCGGCACGGCCGGCGCTGCGCCGGCCTGGCGCATGCGCCTGTCGCTCGACCTCGGCGATACCGGCCCGATGCATGCGCTGGTGTCGGTGCGTGGCGAGACGGCCGGCGTGACGCTGTGGGCCGAGCAGCCGGGGACGGTCGAGCTCTTCCGCCGGACGATCGGCGATCTGCGCGAGGCGCTGGAGGCGGCCGATCTCGACGTCGGGTCGCTCGACATTCGCGCCGGCGCGCCGCCTGCGCCGCCGCCGGCCGCGACCGGCACCTTCCTGGACCGACGCTCGTGACGGCCGCCCGGCGCACCGCCGTCGCGCTGGAATACCGGCATGCCGGCGTGCCGCGCCTCACCGCCAAGGGGCAGGGCGCGGTGGCGGCTGCGATCGTCGAGACCGCGCGGGCGGCGGGCGTCGCCGTCGAGGAGAACCCGGCGCTGGCCGAGGCGCTCGCCCGGGTCGAGCTCGACGAGCAGATTCCCGAGGCGCTCTACCGCGCCGTGGCCGAGGTGCTGGTCTTCGTGCTGCGGGCGACCGGGCATCTGCCCGGCGGGGCGCAACGGCCGGCGTGCGGAGAGGCCTCTCTGAGAAAGAGTTAAGTGTGGCGGAACGGGGGATCGTCTGCCTACCATGGCGGCCTTCCCGAACGTCCTCCAAGGCCCGCCATGACCAAGCCCCGCATCGTCTTCCTCGACCGCGACACGCTCTCGCCCGAGACGCGGCTGCGCGCGCCGGCCTTCGAGCACGACTGGGTGGTGCATGATCGCACCGCGCCGGCCGAGGTCGCCCAGCGGATCGCCGAGGCCGACATCGTCATCACCAACAAGGCGCCGGTGCGGGCCGAGGCGATCGCCGGCGCGCCGCGCCTGAAGCTGATCGCGGTGGCGGCGACCGGCACGGACGTGGTCGACGTCGCCGCGGCCAAGGCCCGCGGCATCGTCGTCTCGAATATCCGCAACTATGCCGTCAATACCGTGCCGGAGCACACCTTCGCCCTGATCCTGGCCCTGCGGCGCAGCATCCTGGCCTATCACGCCTCGGTGGCGCGCGGACGCTGGCGCGAGGCGGCGCAGTTTTGCTATTTCGACTATCCGATCCGCGACCTCGCCGGCTCGACGCTCGGCATCATCGGCGACGGCGTGCTCGGCAAGGCGGTGGCGGACATCGCCCGCGGCTTCGGCATGACGGTGCTGTTCTCCGACTACAAGGGCACGACGGGCATGGGCCCGCTCTACACGCCCTTCGAGACGGTGCTGCGCACCAGCGACATCATCACCCTGCATTCGCCGCTGCTGCCCTCGACCCGCAACCTGATCGCCGCGCCGGAATTCGCGCTGATGCAGAAGCGGCCGCTGATCATCAACACGGCGCGCGGCGGGCTGGTGGACGAGGCGGCGCTGGTCGCCGCGCTGGAGGGCGGCCAGATCGGCGGGGCGGCTTTCGACGTGGTCACGCAGGAGCCGCCGCCGGCCGACCACCCCTTCATGCGGCTGATGGAACGGCCCGACTTCATCCTGACCCCGCACATCGCCTGGGCCAGCAGCGAGGCGATCCAGGGCCTGGCCGATCAACTGATCGAGAACGTCGAGGCGGCCTGGGCCGGAGCGCCCCGGAATGTGGTGGGCTGACAGGCGCTTAGCGGCGGTTTCCGCAGCAAAGAAAAGCGGAACGTTGCGGAGCGGCAACAGCGGCGCATCGCGCTGTTGCCGTAGTATGGCGTCAGTCCACGCCAAGGAGTTGGTTTCCTCGATGTCCGCCCCGTCCCGCCGCACTTTCCTGATCGGGGCCGCCGGCCTCGCCATGGGCCTCGCCGGCTGCGCCACGACGCAGAAGACTTCCTGGGTCGAGCCGCTGGCGCCCGGGCTCGAGCCCGCCTCGGCCGCACCGGTATCGCCGGTGACGGGCGAGCCGCTGGTCGAGCCGGGCCAGCAGTTCGACTATGCGGCGATCTATGCGCGGCAGGATGCCGGCCTCTTCCCGGTGCCGGCGGTCGACCTGAAGAAGGTCAACCATGCCTTCCTGCGTGCCGAGGTCAACTACGACACCGACCAGGAGCCGGGCACGATCGTCATCGATCCGCATGCCCACTATCTCTACCATGTCGAGGGCGGCGGACGGGCGATGCGCTATGGCGTCGGCGTCGGGCGCGAAGGCTTCGGCTGGTCCGGCGAGGCGGTGATCAAGACCAAGCAGGAATGGCCGGACTGGTATCCGCCCAAGGAGATGATCGCCCGCCAGCCCGAGCTCGCCGTCAAGATGTCGAAGCTGCAGAGCGGCATCGGCATGCATGGCGGCCCGGGCAACCCGCTCGGTGCGCGCGCCATGTATCTGTGGCAGGGCAACAAGGACACGCTGTTCCGCATCCACGGCACGGTCGAGCCCTGGACGATCGGCAAGAGCGTCTCGTCGGGCTGCATCCGCATGATCAACCAGGACGTGATGGACCTCTATCTGCGCACGCCCGAGGGCACGAAGGTCGTGGTGCTGGGCTCGGAGCAGCCGGTCGGCTGACGGCGGCCGCACCGCGACGAGGCTGCAACTTAAAGGAGTTTGTCCACCTCTGATCAATCTATCCGCTGTAGATCTGCAGCGGGGCGGGGCAGGGGTGATGACGGCGGCGGCTTCTTCGTTCTTCGCGGACATGACGCTCAGGACGGGCTATTCGCCCTTCCTGAGATCATTGGCGCCCTCGGCGCTGCTGGCGGGCCTGCTCGCCAAGTTCAGCGCGGTGATCGCGCCGGACTGGAACATCCAGGCGTCGTCATGGCTGGCGACGCTGCTCTACCTTTATTTCGCCCTTGGCCGCGCCGCTTTCGTGCGGACCCATTGCGCCGCCAATGGCAGCCTCGCGGACAGGGCCACGCTGCTGCGGGCAGAACTCGCCTTCGGGCGGGCGACACGCCCTCATCGGCGGGGCTGGAGCCTCTTCGCCGGCAGCGTCCTCGCCGTCGGTGCCGCCATCGACGCGCTCTTCACCCTCGGCGAAGCCGGCGGTTCCTCGTCGATCATGATGCTGGTGCTGACGCCGGCGCTGATCGGCTGGCTCGCGGGCGGTCCCGGCTTTCTCCTGACCTGCGGCCTGTGGGTGCGCGAGGGCGAGGCCTCGCCGCCGCGAAGCTTCGCCCTGCTGCGGCGCTTTCGCGGGCGTCTGCACCTGCCGTGGCTGGCGATCGTCCTGCTCATCGCGGTGGTGGGCCTCGCCGCCACGCGATTCCTCCATGAACCGGGCCAGGCCTGGCTGATGGCGATGCTGCCGCGCGGCGATGTGGTCTATCTCTGCGGCGCGCTGTTCCTCGCCTGCCTCATCGCCTTCCAGCTCTGGCTGCAGGCGGCCTATGCGGCCTGGATGTCGGCGGAAGCCCTGAAGGCGGAGCAGGAGGCGGGCGCCGCCGCCCTGCCATCCCGTGCTCCACGGCGGGCGACTGCGGCCACAGGCGCAGCTGTCCGCCCGATCAGGCCGATGGAGCGCCTGTCGTGCATCCTGGCGGGTGCCACGGTCACCCTGATTGGCGCGCTCCTGCTGGGCCAGGCCGTCATTGATCGGCTGACGGCCGTCGATCTCATCGCGACGGTCCGGACGGTCGAGCCTTGGTGTCAGGTCGAATGGCGGGAGGGCCGGAACGACGACCGCCGCCTGAAGCTGTCATGCGCCGATGCCGCCACCTTCGTGGCCGAGCATTCGGACTATCGCGACATCAGGATGTCCACGGGCGCCTACGTCACCGTGTCCTACGACAGTCCAGACGGGCGGCAGCTTTCCTTCCAGGGTTTTCTTCCTGACCCTCTGGCGGCATCGGCGGTGAAATCGGGCAGCGTTTCGATCGAATACCACGCCGGATCGAAATCTCCCGCCCGCTTCAAGCGGCCGAACGGGCCGTGGTTTGCGGCGCTGCTTCTCGTCATCGGCCTCGGCGTCCTGCTCGTCTTCCTGCCGGCGCTGCGTCAGCGGCTCGCGGGAGCGGCCCACGTCGAAGACGAGACGGGACACCTCGACCGCCGGCAACCTGCCGCACGCGTCTCCACGGCCGGCGGATGGCGCGTCGTGAGGCTGCTCTTCGGCATCGCCGCGGTCGCCGGCATCGCCTGTGTCGCGTTCCCGACCAGTCCCTTCCTCGCGGTGGCCCTGGTCCTATCAGTCGGCGGCGCAATCCTGCGCCGTCTGCTTGCGTTGTTGCGAAACACATCGTCCTAGGCCCCGAATCGGTCGCTTCCGCCTTGGCGCCAGGTCCGGTCCGCGGGTTGCGTGTCTCTCCGGCATTTGCCATGGTCCTACCAGTTGCCGGAGGCGCCCGCCTCCGCACCGTGCTGCCGCCGAGCGAGGGGAGCGGCGGCTGAGAAAATCCTGGGAGAGGCGATTCATGGCGGCCAACATCAAGGGACCGGCGATCTTCCTTGCGCAATTCGCGGGGGATGCGGCGCCCTTCAATTCGTGGGATTCGATCTGCCAATGGGCTGGATCGCTCGGCTACAAGGGCGTGCAGATCCCGACCTGGGACGGCCGCCTGTTCGACCTGGAGAAGGCCGCCGGCTCCAAGACCTATTGCGACGAGGTCAAGGGCATCGCCGGCCGGCACGGCCTGGCCATCACGGAGCTGTCGACCCACCTCCAGGGCCAGCTCGTCGCCACCCATCCCGCCTATGACGAGGCCTTCGACGGCTTCGCCCCGGCCGCGGTGCACGGCAAGCCGAGGGAGCGCCAGAAATGGGCGGTGCAGCAGATGCTCAACGCCGCGCAGGCCTCCAGGCATCTCGGGCTCGGCGCCAGCGTCACCTTCTCCGGCGCGCTCGCCTGGCCGTTCCTCTATCCCTTCCCGCAGCGGCCCGCCGGCCTGATCGAGGAAGCCTTCGCCGAGCTCGCCAAGCGCTGGAAGCCGATCCTCGATGCCTATGACGAGGTCGGGGTCGACGTCTGCTACGAGCTCCATCCCAGCGAGGACCTGTTCGACGGCGCCACCTTCGAGCTGTTCCTGGACCGGCTGAAGCAGCACCGGCGCTGCAACATCAACTACGATCCCTCGCACTTCCTGCTGCAGCAGCTCGACTATCTCCAGTTCATCGACATCTATCACGAGCGGATCAAGGCCTTCCACGTCAAGGATGCCGAGTTCAATCCGACGGGGCGCCAGGGCGTCTATTCCGGCTATGCGCCGTGGATCGAGCGGGCCGGCCGGTTCCGCTCGCTCGGCGACGGGCAGGTCGACTTCAGCGGCATCTTCTCCAAGCTGGCGCAGTACAATTATTCCTCCTGGGCCGTGCTGGAATGGGAGTGCTGCCTCAAGCACCCCGAGGACGGCGCGCGCGAAGGCGCCCCCTTCATCGAGAGCCACCTGATCCGGGTCACCGAGAAGGCCTTCGACGACTTCGTCGGCGCCGGCGTCGACCGCAAGCAGATCCGCCGGATGCTGGGGCTGCGCTGAGGCAGACGGTGGCCCAGAGCGGCGCAGAACCCTTCTCCGTCCGGGGGAGGGGTTCAAGCGTTTACTCATTTTGGCAAGGAAATCACGCGATGGCCATCGAGGGACGGTCGGACGACAAGGCGGGGGGCCGCATCCGGCTCGGGATGGTGGGCGGGGGCGAGGGCGCCTTCATCGGGGCGGTGCACCGCATCGCCGCGCGGCTCGACGACAATTATGTGCTGGTGGCGGGCGCGCTGTCCTCGACGCCGGAGAAGGCATTGCGCTCGGGCGCGGCGCTGGGGCTCGATCCGGCGCGCACCTATCCCGACTTCGCGACCATGGCCACCCAGGAGCGGCGGCGTCGCCGCGACGGCATCGAGGCGGTGGCGATCGTCACGCCCAACCACATGCACGCCCCGGCCGCCGAAGCCTTCATCCGGGCCGGCATCCACATCATCTGCGACAAGCCCCTGACCACGACGCTCAAGGATGCGCGGCGGCTGAAGCTGCTGGCCGAGCGCCGGGGCATCGTCTTCGCCGTCACCCACAATTACACCGGCTATCCCCTGATGCGTGCGGCGCGCGAGATGGTGCAGGCCGGCGAGCTCGGCGAGATCCGGGTGGTGCAGGTGGAGTACCCGCAGGACTGGCTGACCACCAGGATCGAGGACACGGCGCAGAAGCAGGCGGAATGGCGCACCGATCCCGCCCGGTCCGGCGCCGGCGGCTGCATCGGCGACATCGGCACCCACGCCTTCAACCTGGCGCAGTTCGTCACCGGCCTGACGGTCGCGGAATTGTCGGCCGAGCTCACCACCTTCGTGCCCGGCCGCCGGCTCGACGACAATGTGCAGATCAACTTCCGCTACGCGAACGGGGCGCGCGGCTCGCTCTGGGCGAGCCAGGTGGCGCCCGGCAACGAGAACGGCCTGATGCTGCGCATTTACGGCACCAAGGCCGGCATCCAGTGGCGCCAGGACAATCCGAACCTGCTCTATTTTTCCCCGCTGGGCGAGCCGACACGGATCATCACCCGCGGCTCGGCTGCCGCCGGCGCCGCGGCGGCGCGGGTGACGCGGGTGCCGCCCGGCCATCCCGAAGGCTATCTGGAAGGCTTCGCCAGCATCTATACCGAGATCGCCGCGGCCATCCGGGCGGCGCGCGAGGGCAGGGCGCCGGACCCGGCCGTGACCTTTCCGGGCCTCGACGACGGCATCGCCGGCATGGCCTTCATCGAGGCGGCGGTCCGCTCCTCCGCGCGCAACGGCGCCTGGGTCAGGCTCTGAGCCGAGGGGCCGCGAGCCCGGCGAAGACCAGCCGCGCTCCCGCCGATCGGGGCGCGGCATCCCGCAGCGCGGTGAGATCGCGCCTGCCGGCCTCCTTGATCGCAGCCGCCGCATCGCGCGCTTCCTCTACGCGATTTGCCGCTTGCAATGTTTAGTGTTTCGTGTTGCACTAAACAAATCGAGGGATCTGCAAGGGGCGCGCAACAGCCCGGGCGATCCATCGGGGGAAATGCTGGTTTCGTGACAGTCCATCGTTGATCCGCGGCTCCGCCCGCCACGCCCGGCCTCGTGCCGGCGCGTCGTTCGGCGCTGCCTCGACCCTGCCCGACGTCTTCGGGCGGGACCGGAGAATCGTGCCGACTGTCGCGCCAAGCCATGCCGTGCCGATCCCGGCCTTGCCCGGGCGGTTGATCTGGTTGGTTCCACTGGGAGGAAAGCTGCGATGCGATATACGGTGAAAGCGCTGTTTGCCGCCGCCGGCGCCCTGGCGCTGGGGCTCGGCCTCGGGGCGCCGGCCCGGGCCGAGGGCAAGACGATCACGCTGTGCTGGGCCGCCTGGGACCCGGCCAACGCCTTGGTCGAGCTCTCCAAGGACTTCACGGCCAAGACCAACATCGCCATGAAGTTCGAGTTCGTGCCATGGACGAACTATGCCGATCGTTTCCTCAACGAGCTGAATTCCCACGGCTCGCTCTGCGACGTGATCATCGGCGATTCCCAGTGGATCGGCGGCTCGGCGGAGAACGGGCACTACGTCAAGCTGAACGACTTCTTCGACAAGAACGGCATCAAGATGGACGACTTCATGCCGGCCACGGTGCTGGGCTATTCGGAATGGCCCAAGAACACGCCCAACTACTGGGCGCTGCCGGCCATGGGCGACGCGGAGGGCTGGACCTACCGCAAGGACTGGTTCGCGCGTCCCGAGCTCCAGGCCGAGTTCAAGAAGACCTATGGCCGCGACCTCGCCGTGCCCAAGACGCTCGACGAGCTCACCGACATCGCCAAGTTCTTCCAGGGCCGCGAGATCGACGGCAAGAAGGTCTATGGCGCGGCGATCTTCACCGAGCGCGGCTCGGAAGGCATCACCATGGGCGTGTCGAACTTCCTCTATCCCTACGGCTTCCAATACCAGGACCCGAACAAGCCTTACGCCATGGACGGCTTCGTCAACTCGCCGGACTCGGTGAAGGGGCTCGAAGCCTACAAGGCGCTCTATGATTGCTGCACGCCGCCCGGGCATTCCAACGCCTACATGCAGGAGGACCTGGACGCGTTCAAGTCGGGCCAGGTCGCGCTGCAGATGAACTGGTTCGCCTTCTTCCCCGGCCTCTACAAGGATCCGAATGTCGGCGGCGACAAGATCGGCTTCTTCGTCAATCCCGGACAGAAGACCAAGGGCTCCCAGCTCGGCGGGCAGGGGATCTCGGTCGTCTCCTATTCGAAGAACCAGGCGGAGGCGCTCGAATATATCAAGTGGTTCGCGACCGCCGACGTGCAGAAGAAATGGTGGGCGCTCGGCGGCTATTCCTGCGCCAAGTCGGTGCTGAACGACCCGGACTTCCCGAAGACGGCGCCGTTCGCCTCCGACTTCCTGGAGGCGATGGGGCAGGTGGTGGATTTCTGGGCCGAGCCGTCCTACGCCCAGCTTCTCCTCGCCGAGCAGAAGCGCGTCCACGACTATGTCGTCGCCGGCAAGGGCACGGCCAAGGACGCCCTCGACGGCCTGGTGAAGGATTGGCAGGACGTGTTCAAGGAAGACGGCAAGATCTGAGACCGGACGCATCCCAACCCCTCTCCCCGGCGGGGGGAGGGGCATCCTCGAGCCGGCAGTGGCCGATCACCCTCCAGGGCCCCTTCGATGAACGATCTTGCCAAGGCCTCGGAACTCGCCGCTCGCGCGACGCCCCCCGGTGTGGCGCGGCGCGTCCGCGGCCTCTCCGACCGGGCCATCGCCTGGGTGTTCATCGCCCCGACCATCGCGCTCTTGCTGGCGATCAACATCTTCCCGTTGATCTGGACGGTGTACCTGTCTTTCACCAATTACCGCGCCAACCGGCCGAATGCGGAGGTCAAGTCGGTCGGGCTCGACTGGTACAGCAAGATCCTGACCGATCCGGACGTCTGGGCGGCGATGCAGGTGACGGCGCATTTCGTCATCGCGACCATCGTGATCCAGACGGTGCTCGGCTTCGGCCTCGCCTTCCTGATCGACAAGAAGTTCCGCGGCCACGGCGTGTGGACCACCATCATCCTGCTGCCGATGATGCTGTCGCCGGCCGTGGTCGGCAATTTCTGGACCTTCCTCTACCAGCCGCAGATCGGCCTGTTCAACTACGCCGTGTCCTTCCTCACCGGCGTGCCGCCGTCCTCCTTCCAGATGCTCGGCGACGTGACGCTCAGCCCCTGGGCGATCGTCATCGTCGACTGCTGGATGTGGACGCCCTACGTCATGCTGATCTGCCTGGCGGGCCTGCGCTCCATCCCCGACTATATCTACGAGGCGGCCGAGGTCGACCGCGCCTCGACATGGCGGCAGTTCTGGTCGATCACCCTGCCGATGGCGCTGCCCTTCATCATGCTGGCGGTGCTGTTCCGCGGCATCGAGAACTTCAAGATGTTCGACATGGTCAACCTCTTGACCGGCGGAGGACCGGGCTCGACCACCGAGGTCGCCTCGATCACGCTGAAGCGCGAGGCCTTCGAGAAATGGCGCACCGGCTATTCCTCCGCCTTCGCCATCATCCTGTTCGTGACCGTGTTCGGGCTCGCGAACATCTATGTGAAGGCGCTCAACCGGGTGAAGCAGAGATGAGGGAGGGGGCGATGCTGAACATCTCCGAGTGCGACGCCAGCCTTTTCGCCCTCACACGCGACGCGGGCCATTTCCCCTCCCCCGTGCGGGGAGGGGTAAGGGGTGGGGGTCGTGCAGAACGATCTGCACCGCTCGCCGGAAGGCGCCTCTTGTCGCATCTCCTGCCTCTTCCTGATGAACCCCCACCCCTTACCCCTCCCCGCACGGGGGAGGGGAGTGGCACACGTCGCGCCTCTTCGGCGGAGATCCTCGCATGACCACCGCCGCCCATTCCGTCGTCGAGCCCTCGCGCGCCACCAAGAGCATCGCCGGCGCGCTGGTGATCCTCTATGCCCTGATCACCATGATCCCGCTGGTGTGGATCGGCCTCACCTCGATCAAATCGCCGACCGATTCGATTTCCTATCCGCCCAAGGTGATGTTCACGCCGTCGCTGGAGGGCTACTGCAACCTCTTCACCACGCGCTCGCGGCAGACGCCGGACTATATCCAGAGCCTGGGGCCGGCCACGGGCCTCTGCGACGAGATCGCCCGCGACCGCAACATGGTGATCGTCGGGCCCTCGAACTACGTGCCGCGCTTCGTCAACTCGCTGATCATCGCCTTCGGCTCGACCTTCCTGGCCGTGCTGCTCGGCACGCTGGCCGCCTACGGCTTCTCGCGCTTCAAGGTGCCGCTGAAGGACGACCTGCTCTTCTTCATCCTCTCCACCCGGATGATGCCGCCGATCGCGGTGGCGATCCCGATCTTCCTGATGTTCCGCGAGCTCGGGCTGTCCGACACCCGGCTCGGCATGATCCTGCTCTACACCTCCGTCAACGTGTCGCTGGCCGTCTGGCTGCTGAAGGGCTTCATCGACGAGATCCCGCGCGAGTATGAGGAGGCGGCGATGATCGACGGCTATACCCGCTTCCAGGCCTTCATCAAGGTGGTGCTGCCTCAGGCGGCGACCGGCATCGCGGCGACCGCGATCTTCTGCCTGATCTTCGCCTGGAACGAATATGCCTTCGCCGTGCTGCTCACCTCGGGCGAGGCGCAGACCGCGCCGCCCTTCATCCCGATCATCATCGGCGAGGGCGGGCTCGACTGGCCAGCGGTGGCGGCGGGCACGACCCTGTTCCTCATCCCGATCGTGGTGTTCACCGTGCTCCTGCGCAAGCATCTGCTACGCGGGATCACCTTCGGAGCGGTGCGCAAATGACGAAGCTCCTGCGTCGCGGGCCGCTCGAGGCGGTGGCCACCGGCATCATCGCGCTCGGCATCATCATGCTGATGCAGCCGGTGTCGCTCACGCTCTATTCCTACTCCTTCGTCACCACGCTCGCCGGCACGGTGATGTTCATCATCGTGTCGAAATTCCCGGAGTGAGACGATGGCGCAGATCCGGGTCGAAAACCTCGAAAAATCCTTCGGCGCCTTCCAGGCGGTGAAGGCGTCGAGCTTCACCGTCGAGGACGGCGAGTTCTTCTGCCTGCTCGGCCCCTCGGGCTGCGGCAAGACCACGACGCTGAGGATGATCGCCGGGCTGGAGCTGCCGACCTCCGGCGCGATCTTCCTCGGCGGCGACGAGGTGGCGCAGAAACGCGCCTCCGAGCGCGACATCGCCTTCGTCTTCCAGCTGTTCGCGCTCTATCCCCACATGAACGTGCGCAAGAACATTGGCTTCTCCTTGCTGTGCGAGGGGGTGGCCGCGGCCGAGATCCGCACGCGGGTGGAGGAGGCGGCGCGGATCCTGCGGATCGGCCATCTCCTGGACAAGCCGGTGTCGGGGCTGTCCAGCGGCGACCGCCAGCGCGTCGCCCTCGGCCGGGCGATCGTGCGCAAGCCCAAATGCTTCCTGATGGACGAGCCGCTGGGCGCGCTCGACACCGAGCTGCGCGAGGCCATGATCCACGAGCTGCGCGGCCTGCACGACCGGCTCGGCGCCACCACGGTCTACGTCACCCACGACCAGCTCGAGGCCATGGCCATGGCCGACAAGATCGCCGTCATGAACGCCGGCGTGGTCGAGCAGGTGGCGAGCCCCAAGGTGATCTACGACCGGCCGGCCTCGCTCTTCGTCGCCGATTTCATCGGCTCGCCGCCGATGAACTTCCTGCCGTTCCGCGGCGCGCTGGCGCCGGGCGCGAGCGAGATCCGGCTGGGGCAGGGGCGGGTGGCCATGCCGGCGGCGCGCGAGGCGGTGGCCGAGAGCGACCTCGTGCTCGGGGTCCGGCCCGAGCATGTCCGTTTCTCCGAGGCCGGCGCGGTGCGTGGCGCGGTCTACGGCGCCGAATATCTCGGCACGACCCAGATCGTCACGGTGACCACCGACTACGGCATGCTGCGCGCCCGGGCGCCCTCGGCGGCCGCCTTCGCCACGGGCGAGGCCGTCGGCCTCGACTTCCGGCCGGAGAAGCTCTCCGTGTTCGACAAGGCCTCGGGGCGGGCGATCCGCACCGCCCTGCACGAGGGAGCGGGACATGGCTGAGATCCGCCTCAACGCCGTCGCCAAGGCGTTCCGCGAGACCCGCGCCGTCGAGGCGCTGACGCTCACCGTCGGCGACGGCGAGTTCGTGGTGCTGCTCGGGCCGACGGGCGCGGGCAAGACCACGACGCTGCGCCTCGTCGCCGGGCTCGAGGCGCCGGATGCCGGCAGCGTCTTCATCGGCGGCCGCGACGTCACGGCCGAGCCGCCGGCGGTGCGCGACGTCGCCTTCGTGTTCCAGCAATATTCGCTCTATCCGCATCTCAGCGTGTACGACAATCTCGCCTTTCCCCTGCGCTCGCCGACGCGGCGCACGCCGGAGGCCGAGATCCGCGCCAAGGTCGACAGCATCGCCCGGCTGCTGCACATCGAGGGCAAGCTCGCCAACCGGGCCACCGAGCTCTCGGGCGGCCAGATGCAGCGCGTCGCCATCGGCCGGGCGCTGGTGCGCTCGCCCGCCGTCTATCTCATGGACGAGCCTTTGTCCTCGCTCGACGCCAAGCTCAGGGCCGAGCTGCGGCTGGAGCTGAAGCATATCCAGCAGGATCTCGGCGCCACCATGCTCTATGTCACCCACGACCAGACCGAGGCGATGACCATGGCGAGCCGCATCGGCGTCATCGACCGCGGCCGCCTGGTGCAGGTCGGCTCGCCGCGCGAGATCTACGAGAACCCGGTCAACACCTATGTGGCGACGCGGCTCGGCCAGCCCGGCATCAACCTGGTGCCGGCCGGCGTGTTCCGCGACAGCGGCCTGCCGTCGGCGACGCAGACCGTCGGCGTGCGCACCGAGCATCTCGCCATCGCCAAGGGGGGCCCGGGCCTGGCCGCCACGGTGACGCGCATCGAGCATCTCGGCGACCAGAGCCACCTGCATCTCGACCTCACCGGCCGGACTATCGTCACCCTCGCCGATCCCGACTCCGCCTTCGCGGCCGGAGACCGGGTCGGCGTCAGCCTGAAGGGCGCGCTGCTCTTCGACGCGAATGGGGAGCGCGTGGCGGCATGACCATGGACCAGGCGGGCCGGGAGCAGCTGGTGCGGGCGCTGGCGGCGGCGGTGATCGACCATGCCGAGGAGCTGACGCGCCTCGACCAGGCGATCGGCGACGGCGACCATGGCCTCAACATGAAGCGCGGCTTCGAGGCGGTGCTGGCGGATCTGCCGGCGACCGCGGCAAAGCCGCTGCCGGACATGATGAAGGCGATCGGCATGACCATGGTGATGAAGGTGGGCGGCGCCTCCGGCCCGCTGGTCGGCACCTTCTTCCTGGAGCTGGGCAAGGCCCTGCCGGGCGAGCCGGCCCGTGCGGATCTGGTGGCGGCGACCGCCAAGGCCATTGCCGGCGTCCGGGCGCGCGGCAAGTCCGAGACGGGGCAGAAGACCATGCTCGACGTGCTGGTGCCGGTGCAGGCGGCCTTCGCCGCAGGCGGCGACGGCGCGGCGCTCAAGGCCGAGGCGGCCAGGGCGGCCGAGGCGACGGTGCCGATGCTGGCGACGCGCGGGCGGGCCTCCTTCCTCGGCGAGCGCTCGATCGGGCACATGGATCCCGGTGCCCGCTCGTCGCAGCTGATGATCGCCGCGGCGGCGGATGCCCTGGGCGGCGAGGTATAGGCTTGGTTGGTTCGGGAAGGCACGGTCTCATGAATGTCGGCATCGTCATCGTCTCCCATTCCGTGAAGGTCGCCGAGGGCGCCGCCGACATGGTGCGCCAGATGGTCGGCGAAGCGGTGCCGCTCGCCTGGACGGGTGGCGATCCGGCCGGGGGGCTCGGCACCGACGTCGCCAAGATCCTGGCGGCGATCGAGGCGGCCTGGTCGCCGGCCGGCGTTGCCGTGCTGGTCGACCTCGGCGGCGCCGAGACCAATTCGGAAATGGCGATCGAGATGCTCGACGAGGACAGGCGCGAGCACGTGGTGGTGTGCAACGCCCCGATCGTCGAGGGGGCCGTCATTGCCGCGACGGAGGCGTCCGGCGGCTCCTCGCTCGATGCGGTCAAGCGCACGGCGGAAGACCTCTATGCGTAGGGATGACACCATGAGCTCGCAGATTGCCCTGACCGGTTCCGCCGTCCTGGAAAACGCGGTCGGCCTGCATGCGCGGCCCTCGGTGAAGCTGACGCAGCTCGCCAAGCGCTACGCCGCGTCGATCGAGTTCGCGCTCGGGCCCGACGGCCCCTGGACGGATGCCAAGAGCCCGGTGAAGGTGATGCGGGTCAAGGCGTCGAAGGGGACGACGCTCTATTTCCGAGCCGCCGGCGAGGATGCGGAAGCGGCGCTCGACGCCGTGCTGACGCTGGTGCGCGACAAGTTCGGGGAAGAGTGATGGCGGCCCGGCCAAACGGCATACGGCACCGCCCCGGAGGGCGACCATGACGGAGCTGCGCCTCTCCGGCCGTGCCGCCGCGCCCGGCCTTGCGATCGGGCCGGTGGTCGCGATGGCGGCGGCAACGGCGGCGCGGGCCGCAACGGGCGACCCGGCCCGCGAGGCGGGCGACCTCCGCGCGGCTCTCGCCGCCGCCGCCGCTGAGATCACGGCCCTGGCGGAGCGCAGCGACGGCGAGGCCGCCGACATCCTCGCCTTCCAGGTGGCGATGCTGGAGGACGCGGCGCTGGCCGAGGGCGCCTTCCATGCGATCGAGGCGGGCATCCCGGCCGACCATGCCTGGCGCCAGGCGCTGGCGGCCGAGATCGAGGGCTACGAGGCGGCCGAGGACGAGTATTTCCGCGCCCGTGCCGCCGATCTCGTCGATATCCGCGACCGGGTGTTGGCGCATCTCACCGGCACGGCGGGGCTGGACGTCGTCCCGCGCGGCGCGATCCTCGCCGCCGAGGACCTGACGCCCTCGCGCTTCCTCGCCACCGACTGGAGCGCGGGCGGAGCGGTGGTGCTGGCTGGCGGCTCGCCCTCCTCGCATGTGGCGATGCTGGCGCGAGCCCGCGGCGTGCCGATGGTGGTGGCGCTGGGGGAGACGCCGGCGGGCCGGGTGGCGCTGGTCGACGGCGACCGCGGCGTGGTGGTTGTCGAGCCCGGGCCGCAGACGCGGCAGGCTTTCGAGGGGCGGATGGAGGAGGCCGCGGCCGCGGGCGCGGCGGCGCTCGCCTTTCGCGATCGCCCGGCGGCGATGGCCGACGGCACGCCCGTGTCGGTGCTGATCAACATTGCCGAGCCGGCGGAGCTCGACGGGCTCGACCCGGCGATCTGCGACGGCATCGGCCTGGTGCGCACCGAGTTCCTGTTCCATGCCGGCCGCGGCTTGCCGGACGAGGAGGCGCAGCTTGCGGTCTATGCCCGCATCGCCGCCTGGGCCCGGGGCCGGCCCGTCACCATCCGCACGCTCGATGCCGGCGGCGACAAGCCGATCGCCGGACTGACGGTCCAGGAGGCCAATCCGTTCCTCGGCCTGCGCGGCATCCGGCTGTCCCTGACGCGGCCGGAGGTGTTCCGGGTGCAGCTGCGGGCGCTGGCCCGTGCCGCCGTGCACGGCAACGTCAAGGTGATGCTGCCGATGGTGGCGGTGCCCGCGGAGCTGGAGCGGGCCGGCGCGCTGCTCGACGAGGCGGTGGCGGACCTCAAGGCGGCCGGCCTGCCGCATGCCCGTCCGCCGCTCGGCATCATGGTGGAGGTGCCGGCGGCGGCGATCTCGGCGACACGCTTTCCCGCCGCCTTCTATTCGATCGGCTCCAACGACCTGACGCAGTATACCATGGCGGCGGCGCGCGACCTCGGCGCGGTGGCCGAGCTCAACGATGCCGGCGATCCCGCCGTGCTGGCGCTGATCGCCAGCACCGTGGCGGCCGGGGCGGCGCGCGGCGTCGAGGTCTCGCTTTGCGGCGACGCCGGTGCCGACCTATCCTTGCTGCCGAAGCTGCTGGCCACGGGCCTCAGGGCGGTGTCCGTGGCGCCGGTGGCGGTGGCGCGCGTCAAGGCGGCGATCGCGAGGTGCTGAGATGGCGGATTCGGCGGGGGAGAAGGAGGGCCGGACGCTCTCCGGCGTCGCCGCCTACAAGGGCGTGCTGCGCCAGGTGCTCGACAACCGGCCCTCCGGCACGCGGCTGAAGCTGGCCGCGGCGCTGGGCAAGAACCGCTCCTTCGTCTCGCAGATCACCAATCCGGCCTATCCCGTGCCGATCCCGGCGCAGCATGTCGAGATCATCTTCGAGGTCTGCCACCTCTCGCCGGCGGAGAAGGCGGCCTTCCTGGAGGCCTATCACCAGGCGCATCCGCGCCGCCTCGCCGGCAAGGACCATGCGCCGCACACCCGCACCATCACCGTCACGGTGCCGGACCTCGGCGATGCCCGCAAGAACCGGGCGCTGGAGCAGACCATCGCCGATCTCGCCGCCCGGCTGGCGCGGTACGCGGAGGACGTCGGCTAAGGCGGCGTGAAGGCCGCAGACGTGCCGCCACGACAGAACGATCCGAGGGGGAAACGCCATGAAGAAGCTGATCAACGCCGTCGACGCCGTGCTGGCGGAGAGCCTGGACGGCTTCGCCGCCGCCCATGCCGACATCCTGACCATGGGTGAGGAGCGCAAGTTCGTGCGCCGCAGGACCCTCAAGCCCGGCAAGGTCGGGCTGATCTCCGGCGGCGGCTCCGGGCACGAGCCGCTGCATGCCGGCTTCGTCGGCCTCGGCATGCTGGACGCGGCCTGCCCCGGCCAAGTCTTCACCTCGCCGACGCCCGACCAGATGCTCGCGGCGGCCGAGGCGGTGGACACCGGGGCCGGCGTGCTGTTCATCGTCAAGAACTACGAAGGCGACGTGATGAACTTCGCCATGGCGGCCGAGATGGCCGGCCGCGAGGTCGCCACCGTGATCACCGACGACGACGTGGCGGTGGAGAACTCGACCTACACCACCGGCCGGCGCGGCGTCGCCGGCACGCTGATCGTCGAGCGCATCGTCGGCGCGGCGGCCGAGCAGGGGCGCGACCTCGCCGCGCTCCAGGCGCTGGGCGAGGCGGTGAACGGGCGCACCCGCTCGATGGGCGTGGCGCTGAGCTCCTGCACCGTGCCGGCTGCCGGCACGCCGACCTTCACGCTCGGCGAGGACGAGATGGAGATGGGCGTCGGCATCCATGGCGAGCCCGGCCGGCGCCGGGTCAGGCTCGCGAGCGCCGACGCCATCGCCGAGGAGATGCTGGGCTCGGTCCTGAAGGATCTCGCGCCCAGGCGCGGCGCCGAGGCGCTGCTGCTGGTCAACGGCTTCGGCGGCACGCCGCTGATGGAGCTCTACCTCATGGTCGACAGTGCCCGGCGCGTGCTGGAGGGGGCCGGCGTCAAGGCCGTGCGCTTCCTCACCGGCTCCTACGTCACCTCGCTGGAGATGGCGGGCTGCTCGCTCACCCTGTCGCTGCTCGATGCGGAGACGACGGCGCTCTGGGACGCGCCGCTGCACACGCCGGCCCTGCGCTGGGGAGCATAACCGCTTCGCCGTCGAGGGTGAGTTCGAGCTTCGTTCGGCAATGTCATGGTTAATAGATCGTTAATCGGTGTCGAGAATTTCTTGGTAAACAGGAATGTCATGGTAACGATATAAAACGAATTGGATTTGGATAGATTTGTTCTCTATTGCCCTTTGGTCATTTCATCTGCATTTTGGCTAAACTTTTAGGCGAAATGCAGATTGAGATGGCCGGGGGGCTCCATGATTGTCTCATCGATCTTCGATCGGCTCGGCAGCCGCATCCGGCAGTTCCCGGCGGCTCGCGAGGGCAATGCCATGATGCTGTTCGGCTTCATGCTGCTGCCGCTGATTGCGGCAGCCGGCAGCGCGGTCGACTATGGCCGGGCATCCTCGGCCCGCACCGAGATGCAGGCGGCGCTCGATCTCGCGGCGCTGGCCGTGTCCAGGGACGCCAAGAACCTGTCGGCGGCGCAGATCAACTCCAAGGCCAAGGCCTATTTCGACTCGATGTTCCAGTACAAGGGCGTGAGCGGCGTCACCGTGACGACGACGTACACGACCAGCGGCGTGTCGCAGCTGACGATGAACGCCAGGGGTTTCGTGAAGACCGACTTCATGGGCCTGTTCGGGCACGACCGGATCGAGATCGGCACGGATACCACCACGAAGTGGGGCACCAAGCGCCTGCGCGTGGCCATGGTGCTCGACAACACGGGATCGATGAACGACGACGGCAAGCTGCCGGCGCTCAAGTCGGCCGCGCTGGGCATGTTGAGCAAGCTCAAGAGCTTGGCCAAGACCGACGGCGACGTCTATGTCTCCCTCGTTCCCTTCGCCAAGACCGTGAACTCCGGAATTACCCGCAGCGACAGCCCGTTTCTGAGATGGGACGTCTGGGACGCCGGCTCGGTCTGCACCGACGGTGTTTCGGCCGATGAGAGGAGTTGTCGCCGAGCCGGCAAGTCGTGGGAGAGGGGATCGCTCCATCGCGACCTGTGGAAGGGCTGCGTCACCGACCGCGACCAGGATTATGACGTGGGAGCCGCCGCCGCGACCCAGGCCAACACCTCGACCCAGTTCCCCCGCGCCTATCTCTGCCCGACCGCGGTGCAGGGCCTGACGTCCGCGTTGGACAGCACCGCGTGGAACGCCCTGACGTCGCAGGTGACGAACATGGTGGCGGGCGGCAACACCAATCAGACGATCGGGCTGCAATGGGGCTACCAGTCGCTCGCCGGCGCCTCGCCCCTGTCGGCGCCGGCGAAGGATGCGAATTACGAGTATGCGAGCTACATCATCCTGCTGACGGACGGGCTCAACACCGAGAACCGCTGGTCGACCAGCCGGTCGACCATCGACCAGCGCACCGAGAAGCTGTGCACCAACGTCAAGTCGGCGGGCGTCACCCTGTTCACGGTCCAGGTCAACACCGGCGGCGATCCGACCTCGGCGATGCTGCAGCGCTGTGCCAGCAATGGCGGCTTCTTCCTGGTGACCTCGGCCGGCGGCATCGACAGCGCCTTCGACCAGATCTTCGGCGTGATGAGCGACCTGCGCCTTTCGAGCTGAGGGAGACGCCGGCGCGTCTTGATGCCGCCGATGGGGCAGGCATGCTGCATCGGCGGTTGACGCCGCGCGCTGCGTCCGCCAAATCCTCCGACAATCAGGCTCGAGGAGGACGGTCATGACGATCCACGCCAAGAATTTCATCGCCGGGGAATGGGTGGAGGCGGCCGACCTCGCCCCCGACGTCAATCCCTCCAACACCGGCGAGGTGGTCGGCCACTTCCCGCGGGCCGCCAAGGCCGATGCGGAGCGGGCCATCGCCGCCGCCAAGGCCGCCTTTCCCGCCTGGAGCCGCTCGACGCCGCAGGAGCGTCACGATATCCTCAAGCGCATCTCGGACGAGATCCTGGCCCGCAAGGACGAGCTCGGCGCAATCCTGTCGCGGGAGGAGGGCAAGACCTTGCCCGAGGGCATCGGCGAGGTGGTGCGCGCCGGCCAGATCTTCGGCTTCTTCTCCGGCGAATGCCTCCGGCAGGCCGGCGACATCCTCGCCTCGGTGCGCCCCGGCGTCGGCGTCGAGGTGACGCGCGAGCCGGTCGGGGTCATCGGCCTGATCACGCCCTGGAACTTCCCGATCGCCATCCCCGCCTGGAAGATCGCCCCGGCGCTCGCCTACGGCAATTGCGTCGTGCTGAAGCCGGCCGACCTGGTGCCGGCCACCGCCCATGCCCTGTCGGAGATCATCGCCAAGGCCGGGCTGCCGGCGGGCGTGTTCAACCTCGTCATGGGCCGCGGCTCGGTGGTGGGCGAGGCGCTGCTCGCCTCCAGGGACGTCTCGGCCATCTCCTTCACCGGCTCGGTCGGCACCGGCCGCAAGATCGCGGCGACCTGCGTCGCCTCCGATCCGATGAAGAAGGTGCAGCTGGAGATGGGCGGCAAGAACCCGCTGGTCGTGCTCGACGATGCCGACCTCAAGATCGCGGTCGAAGTGGCGGCGAACGGCGCCTTCTTCTCAACCGGCCAGCGTTGCACCGCCTCCTCGCGCCTGATCGTGACCGACGGCATCCACGATGCCTTCGTCGCCGCGCTGGTGGAGCGGATGAAGGGCATCGTCGTCGACGATGCGCTCAAGGCCGGCACCCATATCGGTCCGGTGGTCGACCAGAGCCAGCTCGACCAGGACCTCAACTACATCAAGATCGGCAAGGACGAGGGCGCGACGCTGGCCCATGGCGGCGAGCCGGTCAGCCGCGACAATCCCGGCTTCTATCTGACGCCCGCCCTGTTCACCGGCGTCGCCAACACCATGCGCATCGCCCGCGAGGAGATTTTCGGGCCCGTCGCCGCGGTGGTCCGGGTGAAGTCCTACGAGGAGGCGCTGGCCGCGGCCAACGATACCGAGTTCGGCCTCTCCGCCGGCATCTGCACCACCAGCCTGAAATACGCCACCCATTTCAAGCGCAATGTCGAGGCGGGCATGGTGATGGTCAACCTGCCGACCGCGGGCGTCGACTATCACGTGCCCTTCGGCGGCCGGAAGGGCTCCAGCTACGGCCCGCGCGAGCAGGGCCGCTATGCCGCCGAGTTCTACACCACGGTGAAGACGAGCTACACCCTGGCCTGAGAACAGGCGAGGGCTCCGTCGGGGGCCTCACCGCAGCAGCGCGCCGAGCTTCGCAGCGGCGGCGCGCAGCGCCTCGCTCGAGAACCCCGAGAAGCCGAGCACCAGGCCCTGTCTGGCCGGGGCGTCGACGAACATCGGAGACAGGGCCCGGGCGCCGACGCCGGCGGCCTTGGCGGCGGCGGCGAGGGGCCTGTCGGGGAGCCTCGGCGGCAGTGCGGCGACGAGGTGCAGGCCCTGTTCCGGCGCGGTCGCAGCCAGCCCGGCGCCGGCATGCTCGCGCAGGCCCGCGATCAGTGCATCGCGCCCTGCCTCCGCTCGCCGCCGGGCACGGCGCAGATGGGCGGCGAAATGGCCCTCGTCCAAGAGGTCGGCCAGCGCCGCTTCGACCAGGGTCGGCGGCTGCCTGTCGGTCAGGGCGCGAAGCGCCAGCACCGCCTCGAGCAATGGCTCCGGCAGCACGGCATAGCCGACACGCAGGCCCGGAAACAGCACCTTGGAGAACGTGCCGAGATAGGCGACGCGGCCGGCATCGTCGGCCCCCTGCAAAGCGGTGAGGGGCGGGCCGGCATAACGGAACTCGCTGTCGTAATCGTCCTCGATGATCCAGGCGCCGGCCCGCCGGGCCCAGTCGATCAGCGCAAGGCGCCGGCGCATGGTCATGGTCACCCCCAGGGGGAACTGGTGCGAGGGCGTGACATAGACGGCCCGCGCCCCGGGGCAGAGCGCCTCGCCGAGCCCGGGATCGAGGCCCTCGGCGTCGACGGGCACGCCGACGAGGCGGCCGCCGGCATTGGCCAGCGCCGCCCGCGCCATGGGATAGCAGGGGTCCTCGATCCACACCGCATCGTCCGGCCCCAGAGCGGCGCGGGCCACGAGGTCCAGGCCCTGCTGCGTGCCCGAGGTGATGACGATGCGGCTGGGATCGCAGCGCACGCCCCGGGCCGAACGCAGATAGGCGGCGATAGCCCGGCGCAGGGCGAGGCCGCCGCGCGGATCGCCATAGCCGAAATGCTCCGGACCCGGACGGGCGAGGTGGCGCGACAGCAGGCCGCGGAAGATGCGCAGCGTGCGCGCATCGCCCATGGCGACCCCCAGGGTGCAGGGCAGGGGTGCGGTCGGACCGTGCTCCGGCGGATCTGCCGCGACCGCGGCCGGCAGGCGCGGCACGGCGCGCGCCACGAAGGTGCCCGCGCCGATGCGGGCCTCGGCAAAACCTTCGGCGACGAGCAGCTCGAAGGCGGCGACCGCGGCCGCCCGCGACAGGCCGAAGCGGCGGGCGAGATCGCGCGTGGTCGGCAGCTTGGCGCCTGATGGCGCCAGGCCCGCCTCGATCAGCCGCCGGATGGCGGCATAGAGCTCGCGGGTGCGCGGGCCGTCGCCCGGCAGGATCGGCATCAGCGCCGACCAGTCCGGTGAATTGGTTTGCTCCAATGGCTTGTGATTGGTTCTTTTTCGGTCCAATGCCATGCGCCACACTGCGCCGATCAAGCCTGAGGATCAAGCCGTGACCGCCGACCCGATCGCCCCGTCCGATACGTTCCCCGTCACCGTGCGCAACCGCGTGCGCCGGCTGCACGAGCGCGGGCACTACGACCGGGAGGCGGTCTATGCGGTGCTCGATGCCGGCATGCTCTGCCACGTCGCCTATGTCTTCGACGGCCAGCCCTATTGCACGCCGACCATGCACTGGCGCGAGGACGACAGGCTCTACTGGCACGGCTCCTCGGCGAGCCGGATGCTGCGCCAGCTCAAGCCCGGCGTGCCGGCCTGCCTGACGGTCGCCCATCTCGACGGGCTGGTGCTGGCCCGCTCCGGCTTCAACCACTCCGCCAACTACCGCTCGGCCATGTGCTTCGGCACGGCTGGGATCGTCGACGACCCCGAGGAGAAGGCGCGGGCGCTGCACGGCGTGGTGAATCGCTTCTTTCCCGGCCGGGCGGCCGAGCTGCGCGCGACCACGGGCCAGGAGAGCAAGGCCACGACCGTCATCGGCATGCGCATCGAGGAGGCCTCGGCCAAGGTGCGGGCCAAGGGCGTCGGCGACGACGAGGAGGACTACGGCCACCCGGTCTGGGCCGGCGTGATCCCGGTGCGCACCGTCATCGGCGCCGACGAGCCGTGTCCGCGCCTGAAGCCCGGCATCGATCGGTCCGAAGGCCTCGCCGCCTATCGCGAGGGCCGGCGGCTGGACGAGGCGCTCCTGGAGACGCAGGATCTCTATGCCGCCGCCGAAGCTCTCGCCGGCGGCCGCTGACCAGGAGCCGCGCGATGCCGTCGATCCAGGTGCTGGCCGCCTTCCTCGCCACCACGGCGATCTTCGCCTATATCCCCGGGCCGGCCATGCTCTATGCCGCGGCCCAGACGCTGGCGCGGGGCCGCTGGTCCGGGCTGATGGCGGCGTTCGGCATCCATCTCGGCGGCTACGTCCATGTCGCCGCGGCGGCCGCGGGCCTGTCGTTCCTGTTCCACGCGGTGCCGGTGCTCTACCTCGCCGTCAAGGTCGCGGGCGCCGGCTATCTCGTCTGGCTCGGCATTTCGCTGCTGCGCGCCGGTGGGCCGGCACAGCACGCCTTGCCGCATGCCGAGGCGAAGTCGGGCCGGCGCGCCTTCCTGGAGAGCGTGACGGTCGAAGTGCTCAATCCCAAGACGGCGATCTTCTTCCTCGCCTTCCTGCCGCAGTTCGTCGATGCCCAGGCCGCCTTCCCGGTGTGGCTGCAGTTCGCGCTGCTCGGCACGGTCGTCAACCTGATGTTCTCCTCCGCCGACCTCGTCTGCGTCATGCTGGCCGGCGCGGTGGTGGCGCGGCTCAAGCGCTCCGGCCGGGCCCAGCGCCTGATGCGGCGGGCCGGCGGCACGGTGCTGGTCGGGCTCGGCGTGCACCTCGCCCTGCAGAGGAGCTGAGGCGCACGGCCGCCTCACATCCGCATGGGCGGGGCCCGCTCGTCCGGATTGGGATTCGGGATTTCGTCCGGCAGGCGCCCGGGGTCCGGCTCCTCGATCGGCGGCGGCCCCGGATTGTGGTCGGGATCGGGCGAGGGCGGCGGCACGTCCGGCGGCGATTTCTTGGGCTCGGGGGTCGGATCGGGCGTCGTCATCGGCGGCCTCCCTGCTTGGGCGCATACCGGACGAACGGTGCAGGCCAAGGCAGGGTTCCGCCGCGGGCCGCTCGCGTCTGCCAATGAACTTGCGCGTCATGGCCCTTCCGATGCCGCCTTCGGCCCGGTGATGGCCGCGGTCTTCATTGTACTATCCGCCTCGTCCGTGCCTTTCCCCGGTGTCGAGCCGAGACAAGGTCCACGCCGGTCTAGCGTTCGATGACGAGGTCGCTCAGGGGTTTCGAGCAGCAGGGCAGGAAGAAGCCGGCATCGACCTCGCGCTGGCGGATGCCGCCATTGTGCTTCATGTCGACCTTGCCGCTGACGAGCTTGCACTTGCAGGTGCCGCACAATCCGTTCGCGCAGGAGGACGGCAGGCGGATGCCGGCCTTCTTCGCCGATGACAGCACGGTCTGCTCCTCGGAAACCTCGATCGTGCGGGACTGCCTGGCGAAGGCGACCTTGAAGACCTTCGCTTGGGCTGCGGCCGGCCCCTGCGTTCCCGGCTCCTCGACCGCCGGGCCGTCGAAGCTCTCCTCGAAATAGGTGTGGGCCGGCGCGCCCAGCTCGGCACTGAGGGCGCGGGCGGCCTTCATGAAGGGCGCCGGGCCGCAGCACATGATGACGCGCTCGGCGAGGTCCGGCACGGCCAGGGACAGGAATTCCCGGGAGATGCGCCCGGCAAGGCCATGCCAGGCGCGCTCGCCGGTGATCTGCTCGGGCAGGAAGTGCAGGCGGAAGCCCTTCATCCGGTTGGCGAGGACCGCGAGCTCGTCGCGGAAGACGAGATCGCGCGGCGTCCTGGCTGCGTGCAGAAAGATCACATCCGCCGTCTGCCCCGTATCCGCGATATCCCGCACGATGGACATCAGCGGCGTGATGCCCGATCCGCCCGACAGGAGCAGGAGCTTGGCGGCGGAGCCCGCCGGCCGCACGAACCGGCCGAGCGGCCCCATCGCCTTCACCGTGGCGCCGGGCGCGAGATGGTCGTGCAGCCAGTTCGAAACCCTGCCGCCGGCGGTGCGCTTCACCGTGATGGTGATGGCGTTCCGGCGCTTGGGCGAGGAGGACATGCTGTAGCAGCGGCTTTCGGCAAAGCCGTCGATCTCGAGCTCGAGCGAGAGGTGCTGCCCGGCGACGAAGTCGAAGGCCTTTGCCTCGGGCGACACGAAGGTGAAGCTCTTCACGTCGCGGGTTTCATCGTGGACATCGACGCACAGGAGCTGCTCGAAGGCCTCGGAATGCGCGGCGGCGGCCATGGGAGCGCCGGCCTGCAGAAGGGCTTCAATAGCCATTGGCGCGCATCCGATCGATGTACCAGGTCGCGAAATTGTCGAGCTGGCCTTCCGTGAACGGCGAATAGGGCCCCGGCTCATAGGCCGGGTCGAGAATGCCGGCATGCGAGCGGGCCACCAGCTGCGCGTCCTGGCCGTTGGTGGCGATCCACACGCTGGTGAGCTTGTCGAGATCGTAGTCCCGGCCCTCGACGGCATCTTTGTGGACGAGCCATTTGGTGCGCACCAAGGTCCGGTCCGGCCCGAGCGGGATGATCAGCGTGGTGACGGCGTGGTCGCCCATGAAATGGTGCCAGCAATTGTGGCCCCACAGATGGGTGTCGCCGAGATCCTTGCGCGTCATCGTGCCCATCAGCTTGGCCGAGGCGGCGGTGGCGTCCGGCGTCTGCGACTCGCCGGCCCCGGCGATGACCAGGCGCTGGGTCCGGAAATTGGTGGCGCAGTCGACGAGCTGCTCGACGGCGGCCGACGGATGGCCTTGGGCCTCCCACTGCCGGGTGCGCTCGTCATAGAGGGCCTGGTGCTTTTCGGCCTCCTCCCGATCCTCGGGGTTGAGGGTTTCGGGGTCGAAGCCGAAATCGAGATCGATGAAGGAGACGCACAGCTCGGGATGATTGGACGAGCAGTGGTAGCATTCCCGGTTGTTCTCGATGGTCAGCTTCCAGTTGCCGGTCTCGATGATCTCGGTCTGGAAGGCGACCTTGCTGTTGGCGAGATCGTAGGGCGCCAGGCGCTCCTTCATCGTCCGCTCCAGCGCATCGATATCCTCCGGCGGGGCTTCCGAGAGGCAGACATAGATGAGGCCGCCGATCGACTTGAAGTGGACCGGCTTGAGGCTGCGGCAGGTCTTGTCGAACGAGGTGCCCATATGGGGCGCATAGGCAAGCTCGCCGGAGAGCTCATAGGTCCACTGATGATAGGGGCAGACCAGCTTCGAGATGATCGAGGAGCCGCTGTCCAGCAGGCGGGTGCCGCGATGGCGGCAGACATTGTGGAACACGCGGATCCGACCGTCGTCGTCGCGCAGCAGGATGATGCTGGCGCTGCCGAGATCGATCACGTGAGCATCGCCGGGCTCCGGCACGTCGCATTCGAGGCCGACATAGATCCAGTGCTTGTGAAAGAACACGTCCAGGTCCGCCTCGAAGACATCCTGGCGGGTGTAGAGCCCGGCGGGGAGGGAATGGCCCTGGCTGCGCCGGTCCAGGAGGGGCGAGATCGCAGACGAGAAGGTCTTAAGCATGAGTTTGTCTCATCGAAGGCATGCGCATTCTGCGCCTCGTAAATCGACCTCTCAACGGCACAAATGTTTACGCTTGGTATAATCGGATGTAATGCGATCCGCGGACGGGCCGTCGCCCCGCGGTGGATACGAGAGGAAGGCTGGCACCTTGGCCAATCTGCGCAGGAAGCTTCCGCCCCTGACGGCGCTGACCGCCTTCGAGGCCGTGGCGCGCCTGGCGAGCTTCACCAGGGCGGCGGAGGAGCTCGGCGTCACCCAGGCCGCCGTCAGCCGGCAGATCCATCTGCTCGAGCAGACTTTTGGCTATCCCCTGTTCCGGCGCCTGCACCGGCGGATCGAGCCGACCGAGAACGGCAGGCTGCTCGCCTCGACCACCACGACGGCCTTCAATCTCATCGCCGAGACGATCGCCGATCTTTCGAAGGAGGAGGCCGAGGACGAGCTGGCGATCTCGGCGACCATGGCCTTCTCACAGTTCTGGCTGCTGCCCCGGATCTCGTCCTTCTCGAAGGCCCATCCGAACCTCAAGCTTCGCATCGTCACGCAGGACAATGTCATCAATGTCGACAGCGGCGAGGTCGATCTCGCCATCCGCTTCGGCAGCGGCTTCTGGCCGAACGGACATGTGGAGCTTCTGTTCAACGACGAGATCTTCCCGATCTGCAGCCCCGAATATGCCGAGGAGATCGGGGAGCTCCATGATCCCGCGGAGCTGACGCGATATCCGCTGATCAGCAACGACACCACCGATCCGACATGGACGGGCTGGACTGAATGGCTCGCGGCCTTCTCCGTCGCCGCCCCCGCCAGGCCGTCGGGCATGCGCTGCAGCTTCTACACCGAGGCGATCTACGCCGCCCTCAACGGTCACGGCATCGCGCTCGGCTGGCGACGGCTGGTCGAAGATCTTCTCGCCCAGCGTCGGCTGGTAAGGATGACCGACAAGGCGATCGTCACGCGCAATGCCTATTTCCTGATTCTGCCCAGGCGCCGGGCGAGAAAGACCAGCGTGGACCTGCTGATAGAGTGGCTCAAGGACGAGGCCAGCACCCTGCAGATCCCATGAGACCTGCCGAGATGTGGCCTCGGCCGGGTCACGCGTCACGCCGTCGGGTCGACTTTCCGGCTGATCCGCACGCCTCCCTCAGCGACGAGCTCGCGGAGGGAGGCGGCGTTGGCGCTACTCCGCCGCGATCGACTGCGGCTTGAGCTCCGGCTCCTCGGCCTGGGACGCCTCCTCTTCGGGCCGGCCGCCGAAGCGCGCCAGCCATTCGGAGAGCTGGTCGAGATAGAGATAGACCACCGGCGTGGTGAACAGGGTGAGCACCTGGCTGACCAACAGGCCGCCGACCATGGCGTAGCCCAGCGGCTGGCGGATCTCGGCGCCGGTGCCCTGGCCCAGCATCAGCGGCACGCCGCCGAGCAGGGCCGCCATGGTGGTCATCAGGATCGGCCGGAAGCGCAGGAGGCAGGCGCGGCGGATGGCGTCGTGCGCGCTCATGTGCTGCTCGCGCTCGGCGACGATGGCGAAATCGACGAGCATGATGCCGTTCTTCTTGACGATGCCGATCAGCAGGATGACGCCGATCAGCGCGATCAGGCTGAAGTCGAAGTGGAACAGCATCAGCGTCGCGAGGGCGCCGACGCCGGCCGAGGGCAGGGTCGAGAGGATGGTGATCGGGTGGATGTAGCTCTCGTAGAGGATGCCGAGGATCAGGTAGACCACGACGAGGGCCGCCAGGATCAGCATCGGCACGGTTGAGAGCGAATCCTGGAAGGCCTGGGCGTTGCCCTGGAAGGTGGTGGTGATGGTCGGCGGCAGCTTGATCGCCTGCTCGGCCTGCTGCACCGCCGCGGTCGCCTGGCCGAGCGCGACGCCGGCCGAGAGGTTGAAGCTGATGGTGACGGCCGGGAACTGGCCCTGGTGGCTGATCGACAAGGGCTGGATCGGCGTGGTCGTCCACTTGGCGAAGGCCGAGAGCGGCACCTCGCCGCCCGTGGACGGCGAGCGCATGAAGATCTTGTCCAGGCTGGTGAGATCGCCCTGCAGTGCGGGCAGGATCTCCAGGATCACCTCGTAGCTGGAGAGCTGGGTGAAATATTGCGCGATCTGGCGCTGGCCGAAGGCGTCGTAGAGCGTGGCGTCGATCGCATCCGCCGTCAGGCCGTAGCGGGCCGCCTGGTCGCGGTCGACCGTCACGGTCAGCGTGGCGCCCTGGGTCTGCTGGTCGGTGGCGACGTCGCGGATCTCGGGCAGCTTCTTCATCGAGTCCAGCACCTTCGGCGCCCACTGGTTGAGCTCGTCGATGTCCGAGCCCTGCAGGGTGAACTGGTACTGGGTGCGCGAGGCACGGCCGCCGACGCGCACGTCCTGGGCCGACTGCAGGAACAGCCTGGCGCCCTCGACCTTGGCGAGCTGGGGCTGCAGGCGGGCGATGATCTGGTCGGACGAGACGTCGCGCTGGTCACGCGGCTTCAGCGTGATGAACATGCGCCCGGTGTTGAGCGGGTTGCCGTTGCCGCCGATCGCCATGGCGACATGGTCGACCGCCGGATCCTTCATCACGATGTCGCCGAGGGCCTGCTGGTGGCGCATCAGGTCGGCGATGGAGATGTCCTGCGCCGCCTCGGAGATGCCGGTAATCAGGCCCGTGTCCTGCTGCGGGAAGAAGCCCTTGGGGATCTCCGTGAACAGGTAGACCGACAGGCCCAGCGTCAGGAAGAACACGATGAGCGTGGCGAAGCGATGATCGAGGACGAGGTCGAGGCCGCGCTCGTAGGCGCGCAGCAGGGCCTCGAAGCCGCGTTCGCTGAGCTGGTAGAGGCGGCCGTGCTTCTCCTGGTCGTGGCCCTTGAGGAAGCGCGAGGCCATCATCGGCGTCAGCGTCAGCGACACGGCCGCCGACACCAGGATGGTCATCGACAGCGTCACGGCGAATTCGCGGAACAGGCGGCCGATGATGCCGCCCATCAGGAGGAGCGGGATCAGCACGGCGATCAGCGAGACGCTGATCGAGACGATGGTGAAGCCGATCTCGTTGGCGCCGCGGATGGCGGCCGCCATCGGCTTCTCGCCCTCCTCGATGTAGCGGGTGATGTTCTCCAGGACGACGATGGCGTCGTCGACCACGAAGCCGACCGCGATGGTGAGGGCCATCAGCGACAGGTTGTCCAGGCTGTAGCCGCACATCCACATCAGCGCGCAGGCGCCCAGCAGCGCCAGCGGCACCGTGATGCTGGGGATGATCGTCGCCCAGACGCTGCGCAGGAAGACGAAGATCACCATCACCACCAGGCCGATGGTCAGGAGCAGGGTGAACTGCACGTCGTGCACCGAGGCGCGGATGGTCTGGGTGCGGTCGCTCAGCGTCGAGATCTTGATCCCGGGCGGCATCGCGGCCCTGAGCTGCGGCAGGGCGGCCATGATCTTGTCGACGGTCGAGATGACGTTGGCGCCGGGCTGCTTGAAGATGATCAGGAAGACGCCGCGCTTGCCGTCGGCCCAGGCGGCCTGGGTGTCGTCCTGCGCCGCGCTCACCGCCGTGCCGATATCGCGGACGCGGAGCGGGCTGCCGTTGCGCCAGGCGACGATGGCGTTGTTCCAGTCCTTCGCCGCCGTCATCTGGTCATTGGTGTAGATGGTGTAGGAGCGCGTCGTGCCGTTGACCGTGCCCTTGGGGTTGTCGACCGTGGCGATCGACAGCGGGGTGCGCACGTCCTCCAGCGACAGGCCCTTGGCCACCAGCTTGGCCGGATCGACCTGGATGCGGATCGAGGGCTTCTGCTGGCCGCCGACGGATACCTGCGCGACGCCGGAGATCTGGCTGATGCGCTGGGCGAGCTTGGTCTCGACCTCGTCGTCGACCACGGTGAGCGGCAGCGTGTCGGAGGTGGCGCCCAGCAGCAGGATCGGCGAGTCCGCCGGGTTGACCTTGCGATAGGTCGGCGGGCTCGGCAGGTTCTTCGGCAACTGCCCGCTGGCCGCGTTGATCGCCGACTGAACGTCGTTGGCGGCCGCATCGATGTTGCGGTCGAGGTCGAACTGGATGGTGATCGAGGTCGAGTTCAGCGTGCTCGTCGAGGTCATCTGCGAGACGCCGGGGATCTGGGCGAACTGGGTCTCCAGCGGCTGGGCCAGCGAGGAGGCCACCGTGGTCGGGTCGGCGCCCGGCAGCGTCGCCTGGACCTGGATGGTCGGGAAGTCGACCTGGGGCAGCGGCGCCACCGGCAATTGCGGATAGGCGATGATGCCGACGAACAGGATGCCGACCATCACCAGCGAGGTGGCGATAGGCAGCCGGATGAAGGGGGTGGAGACGCCGCCGGCCATGTCAATGCGCTCCCTGTTCGGAGGCCTCGGCGAGCTTGTCGCCCCCGGCCTGGCCGCCCATCGGGGTGGCGGCGACCTCGGTGCCCGGCTGCAGCCGGTACTGGCCCTCGACGACCACGGTCTGGCCCGGGGTCAGGCCGTCGGTGATCACGGACTGGCCGGTGCCGGTCTGGCTGACCTTGATGGTCTGCATCGCGACCTTGTTGTCGGCGCCGACGACGAAGGCATAGAGCCCGTTGGGCCCGCGCTGCACCGTATCCTCGGGCACGACGACCACCTGCTTGAGCGTGTCGACCCGCATGCGCGTCGACACCGACAGGCCCGGCCAGAGGGCGTTGTCGCCGTTCTCGAAGGTCGCCTTCATGCCGATCGTGCCGCTCGCCTCGTTCACCGCATTGTCGACCAGCGCCAGATGCCCGCGCGACAGCACGCTCTGCCCGTCGGAGCTCAGGGCGGCCACCGGCACCTCGCCGGCGGCGAGCGCCTTGTTGATTGCCGGGATGCTCTCCTCCGGCGCGGTGTACACCACGGAGATCGGCTGCAGCTTGACGATGGTGACGATGCCGTTCGTGTCGCTGGCATGGACGATGTTGCCGGGATCGACCAGACGGAAGCCGGTCTTGCCGGTGAGCGGCGACTTGATCGAGGTGTAGTCGAGCTGGGTCTGGGCGTTGTCGATCGTCGCCTGGTCGCCCTGGATCTGGGCGGTGAGCTGGTCGACCAGCGCCTGCTGGGTGTCGAGCTGCTGGCGCGAGGCGAAGTCCTGCTTGGCCAGGCTCTGATAGCGCTGGAGGTTGAGCTTGTCGTCGCGCAGGCTCGCCTCGTCCTGGGCCTTCTTGGCGACCGCCTGGTCGAGCGCCGCCCGATAGGGGCGCTTGTCGATCTCGACCAGCGGGTCGCCCTCCTTCACCATCTGGCCCTGCTTGAAGAACACCTTGGTGATCTGGCCGTCGACGCGGCTGCGCACGGTGACGGTGTCGTAGGCCTGCACGGTGCCCAGGCCCGTGAGGTAGACGGGGAAGTCGGCCTTGCGCACCTGCGCCACCGTGACCGGCACGGGCGCGGGCTTCGGCGCCGCCTTGGCCGTCGCGTCCGCCCCGGCCGGCTCGGCGCGCAGCGTCGCGGCGAAGGCGGGAACCGCGGCAAGATAGGGCGCCGACTGTGGCACCACGCGGGCGACCAGGGGCACCAGCGTCGCCCGCTGCCACCAGCCTACCCCTCCGACGAGGAGAAGGACGACCACCACTTTGGAGAGACGCTTCATGGATCTGCCATCGGATGTGAACGGGGCCGGCGCTTCGGGATGTCGAGGCCGTCGGACGGTCTCGGGCATCCCGCGGGATTCCAGGACATCGGGCTATGCAGGATTTCCGAGCTCCGCCCGCAGGGCGATTTCAGAAATATTGCATAGTTTCAAAGTTTTATCGGAATTTCCTGGACCGGGGTCCGATCCGGGAAATTCCGCCTAAGGCGCGTGCCGGGCCTCACGCCCCGGCCTGCGCCTCGCCGGAATGGGCGTACTCGCTGGGCAAGGCCCGCGGCAGGCCGCGGTTCGCCCCAAGGCCGTGCAGCGCCAGGCTGACGATGGCCATGGCCATGGTGGCGTCGCTGAAACGCTCCAGGCCGATGCCGCTGCGCACCATCGCCATCATGAAATGGGCGGCGAGACCGGCGTCGAAGGGCTGGGCCTCGCCGCGGGCCTGCGCTTCCTCGATCACCGCACGCAACCGGGTCTCCAGATGGCCCCGGCGCTGGCGGAACAGGCGGCGCCGCGAGGTCTCGGGCTCGTCGACCGTCCGGATCGCGGCGAAATGGGTGCGGAAGGTCGGCACCATCTCGCCGATCAGGCGGATGAGCCTCTGCTCGAAGGTGCCGGGCAGAAGCAGGGCTTCGTCGAGGCGCTTTTCCAGATCATCCAGCGCCTCGCTGATCACGGCCGCGAAGAGATCCTCCTTGCCGGCGAAGTAGCGATAGACCGTCGGCTTGCCGATGCCCGCCTCGAAGGCAATATCCTCCATCGAGGCCGCCGCATAACCTTGCCGCGCGAAGATCCGGCCCGCTGCATGCAGCAGGTTGTTCCGGCGGACGTCACGCCATCTTTCCCTCGAAAGGTTTTCCAAAGTCCGGCCTCGAAGCAGAGCGTCGACCACGAATGAAACTCGCGAGTTTCGTCTTGAGCCGAGATTGTGATGGAAATATGCGCGTCCGCCTCTGCCGGCGGACGGAGCGGGGCCTGTGTCAAGCACATCCCCGTGAGAAATATTTCCACATTGTATCGCCGATTTGCCCGGCGTGTTGCATTGCACAAATTCGAGGCGATCAGACGCCTGCCGGTCGCCTCCGGGCGGGGCGGGCGCGGGCGCCTGCGTCTGCGGACGAGGCTCTTTGTCGCAGGGCGCGCTCGTGTGCCGTCGGGCTCACTCGCGCGGCAGCACGCCGACGATCGGGCCGAGCGGCCGCAGGCTGTCGGTGCGCCCGAGGGTGGGGGCGTAGAGGGCGGAGATGCTGCCGTCGAGGAACAGGGCGTCGGGGCAGTGCAGGGCGTCGCGGAAGAGATGCGCGAACTCGCCGAAGGTGACCGGCTCCTCGGAGATGGCGAAGACGGCGGTGCCCCTGTCCTGCACGCCGACGCCGTTGCGCATCTTGGCGGAGGTGCCGCTCTCGGAGATCTTGGGATGGAGGCGGCCGGCGATCACCAGCATCGGGCCGGACTGGGTGGCGAGCTCCGGGCGGAAGCCGGGCTGGGCGCGCAGCCTGAGATAGCGCCCGGTCTCGACGATGGCGGCGCCGTCCTTGTCGACATAGAAGATGCCGTTCGGCTTCATGTGGAAATTGCCGGGGCCGTTGGCGGTGTTGACGCGCACCCATTCGCGGCCGTTCTCGACATAGAGGCCGGCGGGCGACAGGTCCGGGCGGTACATGCCGGCATTCATGGCGAAGGTCAGGCGGCCGCCCTCGGGCATCTCGCGTAGCCGGGCGAAGGAGCCGAGCGCCTCGCCGTCGGCGCCCTTCCAGAACAGGCGGATGGTGTCGTGCCTGAGGTCCGCGGTGCAGACGGTGAAGGCCTTGCCGCCATAGGTGAGGGCGCGGCACGGCCCGTCCTCGGCCGCCACCGGCGCGGCGAGCAGGGCGAGGGCCGCCAGAGCGAGGAGGCTGCGCCGGAGAGGCATGCGAGGTCCCTGGAGATGAGGAGCGCCGATGGCTGGATAAGGCGTCCAGCGGCATTTGCAAACTGCCGCGCTGTTCTCCCCAGGGAGCGGAAGGCTGGCGCCGCGCCGAGACCGAGCAGGGACATGCCGTCGCCCGCTGCCCCGACCATGCGACGCCAAGCGACATCAACTTTTTCGCGTCCGCACATGACCGAAAGAATAGTCCGCCAACGGCACCTCGTGCCGGGCGTTGTCCTCGAAGCCAAAGATGACGCCATGGCCCGCGATCCGCTCGGCATGGGCGAGCCCTTCGACAATCGTCACCGGCTGGCGCGCCAGGCCCAGCTCGTGGAGCGACCCGCCCCGGACGTTCTCGAGCACGAGGCCGTTGTCCACGGCACAAAGAGCATGGATCGAGAGCTCGACGAAATAGTGTGGTGCAACCGGCTTGTTCCACGCCGCGGCAAGACTGGCGATCTTGATCCACGGGCTGAAGCCGCCGACCCGGGCAATGTCGGCTTGAACAATGTCGATCGCATCCGCCATCAGGAAGCGGCGAAAGTCCTCGATCGTATAGAGGCTCTCGCCAAGCGCGATCGGGATTGACGTCTTGCGCCGGAGGTTCGCGTGGTCGCCGACATCACCGGTCTTGAGGGGCTCCTCCATCCAGCCGATGTCGTAGGACTCGAACGCGCGACACCGGTTGATGGCTTCGCCCAGGTCCCACGCCTGATTCGCATCGACCACCAGCTTGCAGTCCGGTCCGATGGCCTGACGAGCCGCCGCGACCCTTTCCACGTCGACGCTGATGTCGGGGTGCCCGACTTTGATCTTGAACCAGCGATATCCATCCGCCTTGAGCGCCATCTGCGTCGAGGCCAGCTCTTCTGAGGTCATGTAGAGGTCAATGCCGCTGGTATAGGCGGGGATTGACGAGGCGTGCCCGCCCAATTCGAGAAACATCGGGCGGTCGGATGCTTGCGCTCGCACCTCCCACAGGGCGACGTCGATTGCCGCGAGCGCCAGCGTCGTGATGGCTCCCATGCCTGTGCGGAGCAGATGATGGAACAGGCCATGTGCGGCGGCGATGACGTAGCGCGCGTCGCGCCCGATCAGCTCTGTCAGGCAGTAATCCTGAAGGAGCGAGCGGATGGCTGTTCCGCCAACGCCAACCGTGTAGCTGAAGCCTCGTGCGATCTTGCCGTTGACCGTCAGCTCGAGGATGACGATCTCGAGCGCCGGCACCCGGTGCGTCGCGTCTTCCCATGGCACGCTCGGAGGCAGCCGAAACAACCGGACACGCGCATCCTCGACGATCAGGGGGTGATCATCTGCAAATTCAGCTCCGTTGAGCATTACGCAGCCACTCCGGCCTTGGCACCAAAGGAACCCGTGATACGCGCGACGATCTCGTCATCGCTTGTCTCCTTGAGCAGCACTGAGCCGACATGGTGTCCTCGCCTCAGCACGACGGCCTTATCGGCAATCGACCGCATCTCTTCGAGATTATGGGTGATGAGCAGCACTGCGATGTTGCGTTCTTTGCGCAGCCGCTGGACTGTCTTGACGACATTGGCGCTTTCCTCGACGCCGAGAGCCGCCGTTGGCTCGTCGAGGATCAGCAGCTTCGACTTTCCCCTGACGGCCCGCGCGAAGGCGAGCGCCTGGCGCTGACCGCCGCTGAAGCGGTTGGTCGGGGCTCTCATGTCGGGGACATTGACGCCGAGATCCTGCAACGTGGCAACGGTCACCTTCTCCATCGCCTTGCGATCGAGAATCTTGAAGGGGCCAAAGCCTCGATAGAGTTCGCGCCCGAGAAAGAGGTTCCCGGGCGCGTTGAGGTTCGGACACAGCGCCAGATTCTGAAAGACGGTCTCGATGCCGGCCTCGCGCGATTGCTGCGGGTCGGAGAGGACACGGTCGGCGCCCTCGATGCAGATGCTGCCGATGTCGGGCCGCAACAGCCCCGAGAGCAGGGAGACGAGGGTCGACTTCCCCGCTCCGTTGCCACCCATCAGGGCAACGGCTTCCCCAGCTGCCAGCTCGAAGCTGATGCCCTTGAGGGCGGCGATGCCGCCGAAGGACTTGCTGACATTTCTGACCTCGAGAAAAGGCGTCATGCGGCCGCCTCCTGCAGGCCGAGCCGAGCGGCCAACCTCTGCCGGATGACGATGAGCAGCACGGCGACGATGATGACCGCGCCGCGAACGAAATTCAGATAGAGCGGGTTGACCGCGACCAGATTGAGCACATTGTCGATCGACGACAGGAGGATCACGCCACCCAGCACGCCCCAGAGGCTGCCCGCTCCACCCGACAGGGCGATGCCGCCGATGATGATTGCCGCGAAGACCGTGAAGGTGATGCCGTCTCCCGAATTCGCCGATGCCGAGTCGAGGCGCGCCGCATTCAACCAGCCGGCCAATCCCGCCAGGCCTCCCGAAAGCGCATAGACGATCGTGACCGTCCTGAAGGGCGAGATGCCGTTCTCGCGCGCTGCCTCTACATTGCCGCCGACAGCGTAGATGTGGCGACCGATGACCGAAGCCTTCAACCAGCAGGCAAGCATCAGGCAGACCGTGAAGGAAACAATCACGATCCAGCTGACGCCGAAGACTTCATTGTAGCCGACCCAGCTATAGACGCTCGGAAGAGTATAGACCGTGGTCGCCTGCGTCGGGATCGCCGCAGCGCCCTTCAGGGTCAGCAGCATGCCCAGCGTCACGATGAACGGGTTGACGCCGAGTCCCTGGACGAGCAGGCCGTTCAGCATTCCGATGCCGACGCCGATCGCAATCCCGAGCGGGATGCAAAGGAGAGGCGACAACTCGACGCCGGCGCCAACCGGCGCCGGCATCATCAGCCATGCGATGAACATGGAGGAGAAGCAGAGCGTCCCCTCCACGGACAAGTCGATGTTGCCCGTGATCATGGCGAGCGCACCGCCGCAAGACAGCAGCAGAAGGATCGACGAGGCAAGCAACAGGTTCTGCAGGTTGGTTGTCGTGGCGTAGAAGGGAACGAACGCGGCAAACAGCGGGAGAGCGACCGCCAAAATCGGAAGGATGGGATTGAGGAGAATGATCTTCCCGACAGTTGCGACAATCCCTTTCGCACCAGAAGCGTCAGCGGCAGGTCTCACGAGGAGGGCTTCCGATTTCGACGACATGCCTCATTCCTTGTACGTGTTCGCCCAGAAGATCTTGCTGTCGACATTCGAGGCGTCGATTGGATTGGCCGTCAGAAGGACGGTCGGCCCGGTCGCCTTGTCGTCGATAAGTCGGGGGGCGTTCGTGGTCACGCCAGCCTTGTCCATGACGCCCTGCCAAGCCTGCGCGAAGGGCTTGCCGTCGAGCGACTCGTTGGCGAGGTAGACATTGCTGGCGCACATGCCGTCGATCGGATAGTTGAGCGAGAATTCCTGCCAACCCTCCCGAATGGCCTTCAGCCCGCCTGGGATGCCGCCGAGACCGCCGATGAGCACATGCTTTGCGCCCTTGTTGTCGGTGTAGCCATTGCGCTTCAGCACGGGGATCAGAAAGGGCGTGAGAAAGTCGCTCTCCGTAAAGATCGCGTCGACTGGCCCGCGCGTCATCGCATCCTGAAGGCCGCTGACCGCAGGTTCCGGCTTCCAATTGGTGACGACCTCGACCATGTCGACAGTGATGCCCTCGATCGGCGCCTGGATGACCTTGTTGAAACCCTCCCTGCGCAAGCGCACCGGTTCCGTGGCGACTGCGCCCACCAGATGAACCAGCCGGTAGGCCTTTTGGCCTGTTTCCGCCGCACGCTTCTGCAAGAGCCCGATCATGCGCTTTGCAGCCGCCGCACCTGTCGCGCTCTCGTCCATGGCCACCGTTGCGGTCAGCGTCGTGTTCGGAACGGCCGTGTTGAAGGCGTAGACTTGGATGTTGCGCGCCATGGCCCGCTTGAGGGCAGGCACGACAGCACTCGAATCGATCGATGCGATCATCATCGCGGCGGGTGCCTTCTGAATCGTCGTGTCGATCTGGTTGACCTGCGTCTCCATGGAGTAGTTGCCGTCGAGCAAGGTCAGATCAGCCCCGATATCCTTGGCAGCCCGCTTGGCTCCGACATTGCACCCTTGCCAGAACTCGTCCTGGAAATAGGCATTCAGGAGCGTCATGGTGAGCTTCTTGTCGGCCGCGCCGGCCGCGCTCGACCACACCGAAAGCGCAAGCGCCGATGCTGCCAAGAGATGGATTTTCTCTCTCACGATAGTCCTCCCCGTTTCATTGTTTGCGAGATCACGTCTCGCTTCGTAAGCCGTCAGTTGATCAGGCGCTCCTGCCTCAGTGCGCGCCACAGCGTCTCCGGAATGTCCGCCTTGGTCATGGCGAGGTTCTCTGTCACTTCGCCGGCGCCGCCCATTCCGACGAGCACGGACGAGACCGCTTGATTTTGCAGCGGAAACTGCAGGGCCGCCGCTTTGAGGGGGACGCCATGCGCAAGGCAGACCGCCTGCAGCCGCTCGACCCTGCGTGTGATCTCAAGGGGCGTCGTCGAGTAGTTGTAATGGGCGCCCGGTGTGACGCCGGTCGCCAGAATTCCCGACTGGAACGGCGCGCCGACGACGATGCTCACGCCGCTGTCGTGAGCGCGTCCGAGGAACTCGCCGCCGCTCTGGTCGAGAAGCGTGTAGCGAAGAGCGAGCAGGATGAAGTCAAGCTCGCCGAGAGCCAGAAACCGATCGCAGAGCGTGAGCTCGTTGGCCCCGGCTCCGATCGCCCTGATGACGCCATTGTTCCGGAGCTCGCGAAGGGCTTGCAGCCCGCTCTGTTCGAGCGACTGGAAGTGAGCATCGACAATCTCCGTGCTCCCCATGTGCCAGAGGCCGAGATCGTGGAGGACCACGCAGTCGAGGCGGTCGACGCCCAGCCGCTGCAGGCTGTCCTCGACCTGCCGAAGGATCCCGTCACGCGAGAAGTCGAACTCGTCGCGGAATGGCGGTGAATCGACGAAGATGCCCGCGTTCCGCGCGCGCGCCGATGGGTGGAGGCGACGTCCCACCTTGGTCGAAAGCACGTACTCGTCCCGCGGCAGGCCGCTGAGGTAGAGACCGAGCCGCCGCTCGCTCAATCCCAAGCCGTAGAGCGGCGCCGTGTCGAAGTAGCGGATTCCAGCTTCGATCGCGGCCTCGACCGTCGCGGCCGCCTCGCGTTCCGGCAACGCCCGATAGAGGTTGCCGAGCGGCACAGCGCCGAACCCGAGCACGTCGACGCTCACGCCCGACCTTCCGAGGGCACGCCGCGCGCTCACCCCTCAAGCTCCCAGGCCTTCGGCAGAAGATAGGGATAGCCGGTCTCGGGGTTGATCTCCGCCTTCATGATGTTGGCGTTGAAGGCGCCCCACCGCTTGAAGACCTCGCTGTCCTTCATGACCGCATAGACCTTCTCGATGTCGTCGCACTCGAACGTGCCGAACAGGGTGAGGCCGTGGCGAAAGACCGCGTAGTTCCGTTGGCCGGCGCGGCGGATCTCCTCGACCAGCTCCGGCCAGATTTCGTCGTGCCGTCTCTTGTATTCGTCCTCAAAGCCGGGGCGCACTTCGAGGACCCACGCGTGACGCGGCATGCTTCTCCTCCCGAGGTATCGTTACCTCGGATAGAGGTATCGATACCAAATGGGATTGTCAACGGCAGTGTGGAAGGACTAGGTTGAGAGTCTGAAGGGCGGACATGAGGCGGGCATGGCGGAGAGTCGGCGCAAGGAGCGACGGGTGCGACTGATCGACGTCGCGCGTTCGGCAGGCGTTTCCACCATGACGGCCAGCCGCGTGATGAGGGGGGAGCCAACCGTCGCGGTCGCCTCGCGCGATGCCGTCCATGCCGCTGCAGCCCGCCTGGGCTACGTGCCGAACCAGGTCGCCGGCAGCCTGCGCTCCCAACGATCGGGCATCATCGCGGTTATCGTGCCGACCCTGACGGGCTCGGTCTTCGCCGAGACGGTCCGGGGCATCACCGACACATTCGATGCCTACGATTATCAACTGATGATCGGCGAATCCTCCTATGACATCGAGCGCGAGGAAAAAGTCATCGCGGCTCTTGTTCAACGCCGACCGGACGCCATCATCATTGCAGGCGTGAAGCATACGCCTCAGGCGCGCAGCCTGCTCCGGTCGGCCGGGGTGCCGGTCGCCGAGATCTGGGACCAGACCACACATCCAATTGATATTATTGTTGGATTCTCGAATTTTCAGGCCGCCTACGACATGACCAGGGGCCTGCTCGACAAAGGCTACCGGCGGCTCGCCCTGGCAACGGGTCCGGTGATCCCGGGCAACCGCGCCGGCGAACGCACGGAAGGCTATCTCGCTGCGCTGAAAGACGCCGGCATCCATCCAGGTCCGTCGATTGTCGTTCCCTACTACAACTTCCTCGATAGTTCCCTGAAGGGCGGGAATGTCGTCGCGGACTTTCTTCGGGACAATTCATCGATCGACTGCCTGTTCTGCACCAACGAGCTCATCGCCATCGGCGCCGTCGTGGCATGCGGCCGCCGCGGCGTAAAAGTGCCCGGCGACGTCGCGATCGCAGGCTTTGGTGATGTCGAGGCGGCATCGATCATCACCCCTGATCTGACCACCGTGAAGATCCGCGGCTTCGAGATGGGGCGGCGAGCTGCCGAAATTCTGGCTCGACGGCTTCTCGGTGAAACCTCGGAGCCGGAGATCGTCGATGTCGGCTATGAGCTCAAGTGGCGGAGCAGCGCGTGAGATCTCAGTCGCCCTGCAGATAACGATACCAAACGGCCGCGATACTAAGGACAGACTCTCTTCCGAGGCGTTCATGCGAACAGTCGTCGATGCGCATCATCATCTGTGGGATCCCCGGGTTGAGGACTATCCCTGGCTTCGTGGTCCGCCCTACCCGAGCTCTGTCGCCGGCGACGTCGCGCCGATAGCAAAGCCCTATCTGGCTGGTGACTATCTCGCCGACACGGCGGCCTTCGATATCCGCAAGACCGTCCACGTGGACGGCGGCTGCAAGAATCTCCTGGCGGAGACGGCCTGGCTGGCCGATCGAGCAGGGGAGAGCGGTTATCCCAACGCCATCGTCGCGGGAGCGCGGTTGCACGATCCGGCGTTTGCCGAACACCTCGAGCAGCAGCTGCGCTATCCTCAGCTTCGCGGTGTCAGACAGATCCTGAACTGGGATCCGGATCCTCTCCTCACCTTCACCGACCGTCCCGATTATATGACGGACAGCCGTTGGCTCGACGGCTATCGGCAGCTCGCAAGGCACGGACTGAGCTTCGATCTGCAGGTCTATCCCTGGCAGCTCGAGGCGGCCGCAAAGCTGGCTTCGCAGTTCCCGGACACGCTCGTCATCTTGAACCATGCCGGCATGCCCTTTCACCAGCGCGGCAAAGGCTTGGAAACATGGCAAAGAGGCATGCGCGCTTTGGCCGAATGCGACAACACCAGCACCAAGATTTCCGGTTTGGGAATGGTTGATTGGCACTGGACTGTCGCTTCGATCCGTCCGCTCGTCCTTGAGACGATCGATATTTTCGGCGCGGATCGCTGCATGTTCGCCAGCAACTTTCCTGTTGATAAGCTTTACAGCTCATTTGAAGTGCTGTTTCGCGCCTTCGAAGAGATCGTGGCTTCGTTTTCAAGCCAGGAACAGGAAAAGCTGTTCTCCGGAAACGCCGAGAAGTACTATCGCATCTGACCGCGGCTCAGTCGTTCCCGCCACCCCGCAAGGCGAGCGCGTGCTCGACGCGTCGGCCATGCCGCGCGGTCCCGCCGGCCGGATCGCGTCGCGGGAGGCCGACCCGGCGCGCAGGCCTACTGGTCGTCCTCGCCCTTCATCGGGTCGACGATCGAGCCGGTGAACTCGGGAGCCGCCGGCTGCATGCCGCTGCGCTGGGCGGTGGCGACCCAGTCCGCCGGCACGCGCGGGCGGCAGACATGGAGCTGGCGCGCGGCGCTGTGGCGGGCGAGGTCGAGATGCAGGTGGTTCTCGTGCAGGCCGTCCGAGGTGCCGGGGCCGAGCACGGTGGTGAAGGTGCGGCAGGCGCCATAGGCGACGTCGCGCCAGAAGCTGCGCTCCTGCGGCGAGCCGCGCCAGCCCCTGAGCACCGTGGTCTCGCGGCCGTCGGCGAGCCTGAAGCCCTTGACGTCGATGGCATTGGCATAGGCGTGCTCGGACATGCGGCCATGGCTGGCATTGTCACGCCGGCGGCAGGAATAGCTGCCGAAGGAGGTCATCTCGACGATCGGCGAGCCGAAATTCGCCAGCGCCGCCGGCTGGGCATCGGTGGCGAGCCATCGCGTCAGGGCCGGGATCATCGAGCAGGACAGGACGACGCTGCGGTCCAGCGACACCGCGAAGGGACCGCCGTCGCGCATGCGCACGGCCGGCGCGGCGGGCAGGCCGGGCAGGGCGCCGCCCTGCGGTCCGCCGAGGTCCTGATAGCTCGATTGCGGCGGGGGCCCGTCCGGCAGCTGCAGCGGCGTGGACATGGCCGGCGGCGCGCCATCGGGTGCCGGCGCGCCGTCGTCCGGCACCGGGGCCGGCGGGCGCATGGACGCGAAGGCGGCGGACGGGCCGGTGCCGTCGAGCGAGGCGACGCGGAAGGGATGGTCGAGGCCGCAGGTGCCCGGGCCCTCGATCGGCTTGGCGATGCGGATGCCGGCGCTCTCGTGCACCGCGCCCGAGGCCAGGCAGGCGGCCTCCACCTCGGCGCGCCAGGGCTCGCGCTCCTCGGAGGTGAAGAAGGTCCCGCAGGCGGCAACGCTCGCAACGGCACCGACGGCGATGACGATGGACGCAACACGACGCAACATGCGCGGACAATGCCGGCAAATTCGGAAAGGAAATCTTAACCGGCAGGCGCTGGGCGAGTCCCGAATCCGGAGACCGGACCGCGCCTGGCCCATGCCTCCGGCCGGACCACGGCTCCGGTCCGCGATCGGAAATCCCGGCCGACGGCGCAGTGCTTCGGCGACTCGCGGACGGGCCGTGCTATAAGCTGCGGCAGGACATGCGGGCCGGACGGGAACTCCGGCCCGCATGATTTTGGAATCGGGCCATGGACGAGGACGACCTCATCCTCGAGGGCTTCGCCGGCGTGGTGCTGGCCGGCGGCGCCTCCAGGCGCATGGGCAGCAACAAGCTGCTGCTCGAGGTGGCCGGGCGGCCGATGATCCGCCATGTGGTCGAGACGGTGCGCGGCGTGCTGCCCCGCGTCGTGGTCGTGACCGGCCATCAGGAGAAGCGGATCCGCGAGGCGCTGGACCGGCTTCCCGTCGCCTATGTCCATTCCGGGTCGGAGGCGGGGCAGGGCGCTGCCGTCGCCGCGGGGCTGGCCTATGCCGACCCCGCCATCGCCGCGCTGGTCTGCATCGGCGACCAGCCGCGGCTCACCGGTCGCGAGATCCTCGGGCTGATCGAGGCTTGGCTCGCCGGCGGGCGCATGCGGGTCCTCGTGCCGGTGCGCCAGGGCGTGCGCGGCTATCCCATGGTGGTGCCGGCCGGTTTTGCCGCTGCGGGGGTCGACCTCGCCGCGGCGGATCTCGTCACCGCCCATCCCGACGCGGCCGCCCCCTTCGCCACGCGCAACCCGGTCTACGAATCCAGCGTCGACACGCCCGAGGACTATCGGCACCTGTTCTCGATCTGAGCGGATGCCCGCCTATCCCTGCCCCTGATAGGCACGGACCAGCCCTTCCCAGGCGTCGTCGGGGGGAAAGCGCTCGAAGCCGTGGCGCGCGCCGGTGACGGCGAAGGGGAAGCGCTCGGCGGTCATGGTCTCGACGAACGGCTCCAGGCCGGCTGGATCATCGAGCATGGGTGTGCGGACATTGACCATGAAATCGAGGCCGGGCGGGCGCGTGAACAGCCAGCTCTTGCAGCGTGGGCAATGGTGATGCATGGCCGGCTCGCCGACGCCGCCGATCACCGTCTCTCCTCCGATCACCGCGAAGCCGGCGGCCGGCACCGCCACGCTCAGCGAATAGGGGCCGCCGCTCATGCGCTGGCAGCCGCGGCAATGGCAGGCCATGGTGACGAGCGGCCGCGCCGTGATCCGGAAGCGGACATCGCCGCAGCGACAGCCGCCCTCGCGCTCGAACGCATCCGTCATGGCGCCTCCTCCTGCATGCGAAGTGCCAGTGCCGCCTCGCCGAAGTCAAGGCCGCCGCGTGCCGGCTCCGGCACCGCGTCCGGCGCGGAGATGGACGCGGCAGCGCAGTTCTGGTCTAAGGCAGGGTCCCATCCGGAAGTCCTGCCATGCCCCTGACCCTCACGCTCGAAAACACCCTTCCCGTCGACGGCACCGCCGGAACCCTGATCGGCCGCGTCTGGCTGCCGGAGGCGGACGGCCCGGCCGTGGTGGTGGCCAAGGGCGAGACGCTGCACGACATTACCCGCACCTTCCCGACCGTGCGCGACCTCGCCGAGGCGCGCAATCCCGCCCAGGCGGCCAAGGCGGCGCCCTCGGAGCCGGTCGGCACCATCGCCGAGATCCTGGCCAACACGCCGGCCCAGGCACGCGACCCGCGCCGGCCCTGGCTGCTGGCGCCGGTCGACCTGCAGGCGATCAAGGCGGCCGGCGTCACCTTCGTGGTCTCGATGCTGGAACGGGTGATCGAGGAGCGCGCCCGCGGCGATGCCGGCGCGGCGGCCGCCATCCGGGCCGAGATCGTCAAGCTGGTCGGCGACGACCTCGCCAGGCTCAGGCCCGGCTCGGCCGAGGCCACACGGCTGAAGGAGGTGATGATCGCCCAGGGCGTGTGGTCGCAATATCTGGAGGTCGGCATCGGGCCGGATGCGGAGATCTTCACCAAGGCGCAGCCCATGGCCGCCGTCGGCACCGGCTTCGACGCCGGCATCCATCCGGTCTCGACCTGGAACAATCCGGAGCCGGAAGTGGTGCTGGCCGTCTCCTCGGCCGGCCGGATCGTCGGCGCCACGCTGGGCAACGACGTCAACCTCAGGGACGTGGAGGGCCGCTCGGCGCTGCTGCTCGGCAAGGCCAAGGACAACAACGCCTCCGCCACGCTCGGACCGTTCCTGCGCCTGTTCGATTCCACCTTCTCGCTCGACCATGTCAGACGCACCGAGGTGACGCTGACGGTGGAGGGCGAGGACGGCTTCCGCATGACCGGCAGCAGCTCGATCGCCCGGATCAGCCGCGACCCCGGCGATCTCGTCGCGCAGATGATCGGCCCGAACCACCAATATCCCGACGGGGCGATGCTCTATCTCGGCACGATGTTCGCGCCGGTGGAAGATCGCGACGCGCCGGGCAGGGGCTTCACCCACAAGGTCGGCGACATCGTCACCATCGCGGCCCGGGAGCTGGGCGCGCTGACCAACCGCATCGTCCGCTCGAACGAGGCCGCACCCTGGACCTTCGGCACCAGCCACCTCATGCGCAACCTGGCGCGGCGCGGCCTGCTATAGCGCGCGCTGAACGAACCAGGGCCACGCGAAGGCATAGGCAACCACGCCCAGGAAGGCGCCGATCAGCAGCCAGACGACGGCGTCGAGCTTGCGCCGCCACTGGCTCTGGCGCTCCGGCCCGGCGTCGGCCGGGGGGGAGGGCGCGGCCGGGGCGGCCTGCGTGGCCTGTGCCTGGGCCAGCCCGGCGCGCAGGCGTGCCTCCGCCGCGTCGGCGTCGAGCGGCTTGCCGCGCTCGGCGCGGTTGAGCCGCCCCTCGACGCTGTCCGACCGCAAGGCCTTCTCGCGCTCGATCAGGCGCAGCGCCACGTAATTGGTCACCGTCGCGCGCATGGAGGCGACGTCCTCGCTCTCGGCCATCAGGCGCTGGCCCCAGCGCGTATCCTGCACGAAACGATATTCGCGCGTGCCGCGGGCCATCTCGACATAGGCGAGCATGTCGACATAGAGGCGCGGGTGCTCGCCGGGAACGAGACCGTGGTCGAACAGGTCCACGCCCTCGGGAAGCTGGGCGAAGACCGGCGCCAGGAGGTCGCTGAGCACCTCCAGGCGCGCCAGCTCGACCCCGCGCAGGTCGGCGATCGCGGCCGCACGCTCGGCGTCGTCGAGCCGCGCCTTGCGGATGGCCTCGCGCAGGCTGGGCGGCTCGGTGGACGGCGGCGTGCGATATTCCATAAGCAGAAGTCTCCGAGGCATATCATAGCGGCTCGGCGACGAAGGTCGAGCATGGTCAATCAGATGTTAAGAACAAGATGGCGCGGCGATGTTCCTGCGAGGGCGAAAGCATCGCGCGCCGGGTGATCCGACGCAGTTTTCGCGCCGGCCGCGACGGGACTGCAGCCTCTTGCAGTCCCGGCAGGGACTGCGATCTCTTGCGTCCCGCTTAAGGCAGCCATGCCGACAAACCGGTTTCAAGCCGTCGGCGCGCGGATTATACGGCATGCGCGAAAGCCGGCCCCCATTCGATCGGGCCGGCGGGATCGGAGCCAGGGCATGAGCGGCTACGCCGTGAAGGAGATCTTCCTGACGCTGCAGGGCGAGGGCGCGCAGGCCGGCCGTGCCGCCGTGTTCTGCCGCTTCGCCGGCTGCAACCTCTGGTCCGGCCGCGAGGCGGACCGGGCGGGCGCGCAGTGCCGCTTCTGCGACACCGATTTCGTCGGCATGGACGGCACCCGGGGCGGGCGCTACCCCGACGCGGAGGCGCTCGCCGCCACCCTGGCGGCGGAATGGGGACCGGGGCGGGAGGAGCGCTTCTGCGTCCTCACCGGTGGGGAGCCGCTCCTGCAGCTCGATGCGGCGCTGGTGGCGGCGCTGCACCGCGAGGGCTTCGAGATCGCGGTCGAGACCAACGGCACGCTCGAGCCGCCGGCCGGGCTGGACTGGGTCTGCGTCAGCCCGAAGGGCAGCACGGAGCTGGCGATCCGCGGCGGCCACGAGCTCAAGCTGGTCTATCCCCAGGCCGAGGCGCCGCCCGAGCGCTATGCCGGCCTGCCCTTCGAGCGCTTCTCGCTGCAGCCGATGGACGGGCCCGACGTCGCGGCGAACACCGAGCGCGCCATCGCCTATTGCCTCGCCCATCCGCAATGGCGGCTGAGCCTCCAGACCCATAAATGGACCGGAATCCGATGAAGATCACCCAGGCCTTCACCTTCGAGGCCGCGCATTGGCTGCCGCACGTGCCGGAAAGCCACCGCTGCCGCCGCATGCACGGCCATTCCTACCGGGTCGAGCTGCGCCTGGAAGGCGCGGTCGACCCGCATACCGGCTTCGTCGCCGATTTCTTCGACGTGGAGGCGGCGTTCGGGCCGCTGCTGGCGCGGCTCGACCATTATTGCCTGAACGAGGTCGAGGGGCTCGAAAATCCCACCGCCGAGAATATCGCGATCTGGATCTGGGACCGGACCAAGCCGCTGATGCCGCAGCTCGCCGCGGTGACCGTCTACGAGACGCCGCAATCCTGGGCGGACTATGAGGGGCGCTGAGGTGTCGCGACCGGCTGGGGGAGGAGAGGGCATGGACGAAGGCGCGCTCGTGCTGTTTTCCGGCGGCCAGGATTCGAGCACGTGCCTGGCCTGGGCGCTCGATCGGTTCGCAACCGTCGAGACCGTCGGCTTCGACTACGGCCAGCGCCATCGCATCGAGCTCGACTGCCGCGCGCGGCTGCGCGAGGCGATGGCGGCGATGCAGCCGGACTGGGCGGCTCGGCTCGGCCCGGACCACACCGTGCCCCTCGCGGCGCTCGGCGAGATCTCCGCGACGGCGCTGACCCGCGAGGTCGCCATCGCCATGGACGAGGGCGGCCTGCCCAACACCTTCGTGCCCGGCCGCAACCTCGTCTTCCTCACCTTCGCGGCGGCGCTCGCCTATCGCCGAGGGCTGCGGCACATCGTCGGGGGCATGTGCGAGACGGACTATTCCGGCTATCCCGACTGCCGCGACGATACGATCAAGGCGCTGCAGGTCGCGCTCAACCTCGGCATGGCGCGCCGCTTCGTCCTGCACACGCCGCTGATGTGGATCGACAAGCGCCAGACCTGGGCCCTGGCCGAGGCGATCGGCGGGCAGCCGCTGGTCGACCTCATCGTCGAGGACAGCCATACCTGCTATCTCGGCGAGCGCGGGCGACGCCACGATTGGGGCCATGGCTGCGGCACCTGCCCGGCCTGCGAGCTGCGCGCGCGGGGCTGGCGCGAGTATCGGGCCGACGCTGCGACGTAGACCTGTATCGATGTGATGAAAACGTCTATACGTTTTCATCATGAGAGGTCGGAGAGCGGCGTGGCGAAGGAAGCTGTCTTCACCCTGAAGCTGGAACCGGAGCTGCGCGATGCCTTCGTCGCTGCGGCAGAGGCAGCGCATCGGCCGGCATCCCAGGTGGTGCGGGAGCTGATGCGCGACTACATCCAGCGCCACCAGGACGAGCAGGACTATGACGCGTTCCTGCGCGCCAAGGTGGCGGCCGCGCGATCCTCGGTGTCCGCCGGCCGCGGCCGTCCGAACGATGATGTCGAGGCCGATTTCGCCAGGCGACGCAACGAAGCCATGCGCCGGACGTGAGGGTGATCTGGACGCCGGAGGCGGAGTTGGACCGCGCCGACGTGTGGGACTCCATCGCGACCGACAGTCCCCGTTCAGCAGCGCGCATGGATCAACTTTTCAGCGAGGCTGCCGCGAGGCTGGCGGACTATCCAAGGTTCGGGCGTGTGGGACGAATCCCGGGCACCCGCGAGCTGGTCGTCCACGAGAACTATCGTCTCGTCTATGAAATCGTCGAGGAAACGGTTTGGATCCTCGCTCTCGTCCATGCCGCCCGTCGGTCGCCGCCGACAAGGGAATAGGGGATCGGCAATGCAGGCTGTCACGATCCGCCGTCTCGTCGTTGCCGACGCAGAGGATTTCCGCGCCATCCGCCTCGCTGCCTTGCTGACGGCTCCGGAGGCGTTCGGGTCCGTCCATGCGCTCGAGGTGGAGCGGCCGCTCGCCGCCTTTGCCGAGCGGCTCGCGACCTCGGCCGTGCTCGGCGCCTATGACGGCGGGCGCATCGGCGGCATGGCCGGCTTCTGGCGTGCCAACGGGCCGAAGGACAGCCACAAGGGCTTCGTCTTCGGCATGTTCGTTGCGCCCGAACTGCGCGGCCGCGGTGTCGGCGCGGCTCTGATCGCGGCCGTCATCGCCGCTGCCCGGGGCGAGGTCGAGCAGCTGCACCTGGCCGTGCTCCGGAGCAACGCCGCGGCGATCGCCCTCTATCGGGCCGCGGGCTTCGCGGTCTACGGCATCGAGCCGCGGGCTCTGAAGGACGCCTCGGGCTATGCGGACGAGCTCTTGATGGTGCGCATCCTGCAGCCTGGCGTGGAGACGCCGGGGGACATCGTCGATCCCTCCAATTCCAGGACCTAGCTCAACCGCTGGCGGCGCAGCTCCTCCGGCGGGTGGCCCGCGGCCACGAAGCCGCGCACGGTGAGGCCGATGTGCCAGGCGCCGGCCTCGCCGCTGATCGAGAACAGGTTGTAGGAGGCCGGCCAGCGCGCCCGCTCGGGCGCGGCCGAGGCCGAGGGCGTGCACACCACCGGGATCGGTCCGCTCGGGCCGTTGGCGCGGTGCACGCGGCCGGTGTGGATATGGCCGTGCAGCACGAGCTCGGCCCCGGTCTCGCGCAGCACCGCGGCGAGGCGGTCGGCGTCCATCAGCATGGCGGTCGGGCCGGCATCCTGGCGGCGAACGGGGTGGTGCAGCATCACCACGCGGCAATAGCCCTCGTGGCCCAAGTGCTCCAGCGCATCGCGCAGGCGCGAGATCTGCCTGAGGCCGAGCTTGCCGGTCGCCATGAACGGCGCCGTCGGCACGGCGGTCGACAGGCCGATCAGCGCGATCCTGCCGCGGATGCGCACATAGGGAAAGCGCTCGGCCTCGTCGAGGGGATGGGCGCCGCTGTTGTCGCCGCGCATCCAGGGATCGAAGGCCGAGAGCAGCCGCACCGCGCCGCCCTTGGTGTAGGCGTCGTGGTTGCCGGGCACCAGCGACAGGTGGTCGGGCGCGCCGACCCGCTCGAGGAACAGGCGGGCCGCCGGAAACTCGCCGGGCAGGGCGAGATTGACCACGTCGCCGGTCAGGGCGATGTGGTCCGGCTTCTGGGCGTGCAGGTCGACGAGGAGCTGCTCCAGCACGTCCATGCGATGGACGTCGCGCCGGCCGCGGTTCCAGTTGAGCCAGCCCAGCACCCGCTTGCCCGCGAGCTCGCGCACCATGGCGCGGGGCAGGGGGCCGATATGCGGGTCGGAGAAATGTGCGAGCGTGAACATTCCGCAGGTTTAGCCGTCGACGTTGCCCGCGGCTAGGGGGCGCGCAATCGATCGCGCCTCCGCTCGGAGCGGCATCGAGCCGCTCCTCAATCCCCGCCTGCCTCCAGCCAGCGCACCTCGTCCGGCGTCAGGGCGATGTCGAGGGCTGCGATGCTGCTGTCGAGCTCGGCGAGGGTGCGCGGGCCGATCAGCGGCACCACCGGGAAGGGCTGGTGCAGGACATAGGCGAGGGCCACGTGGATCGGATCCTTGCCGAGCCTGCGGGCGAGCGCCACGGCGCGGTCGCGGCGGGCGAAATTTTCCTCGCTGTACCAGACGCGGACCATCTCGGCATCCCCGCGCCCGTCGCGGCCGGCGCGCTCGGTGAAGAAGCCGCGCGCCTGGCTCGACCAGGCGAAGTTCGGGATCTGGCGCGCCTTGAACCAGGCCTTCCAGGCTTCGTCCGAGGAGGAGACGCAGCCGGCCCAGATCACGTCCTGCATCTGCGCCAGGGCGAAATTGTTCGACAGGGCGCCGGGCCTTTGCCGCCCGGCGCGCTCGGCATAGGCGATGGCCTCGTCCATGCGCTCGCGCGTCCAGTTGGAGCCGCCGAAGAGGCCGCGGATGCGGCCGGCCCGCACCTCGGCGTCCATCGCGTCGACGAATTCGCCGACCGGCACGTCCGGATTGTCGCGGTGCATGAAATAGACGTCGACATGGTCGGTCTTGAGCCGCTCCAGGGTCTGGGCGAGCTGGCGGCCGATCACCTCGGGATAGCACAGCGGCGTATGCGCGCCCTTGCCGATCACCACGGCCTCCTCGCGCACGCCGCGGCTGGCGAGCCATTCGCCGAGCAGCGTCTCGGTATAGCCGGAGGCATAGATCCAGCCGGTGTCGAACAGGTTGCCGCCCGCCTCGAAGAAGGCGTCGAGCAGGATTGCGCCGGAGGAGAAGCTGCGGAAATCCTCAAAGCCCAGCGCGACGACCGAGGCTTCGCGCGCCAGCCCGGCGAGGCGCCGCCTGGGGATGGCGCCGCCGCGCTTCAGCGGTGCGCCGGAGATGGTGGCGGTGCGGCGGGAGGCCTTCTCGATGTCGTATTCGAGGCCGGCCGCGGCGCGCCAGCGGTCGAGGACACGCAGATTGCCGAGCGTGTCGGCCCAGCTCATGCCGGGCGCGGCGAGCTCCTGCGCCCCGGCGCGGATCGCCTCGGCCGCGGCGTCGGCCTCGAAGGCATAGAGCCAGCCGGGCTCGTCGACCTCGACCGTGCGGGCGCCACCGTCCCGGCCGACGATGTCGATGCGCCCGACGCCGCCCTGCTTGCCGCCGGCGAACCAGAAGTCCCTGACCTCGATCCGCCCCTCGGTGCCGAAGATGCGCAGCACGTTGTCCTGGGCGAGCGAGATCGAGCAGGACACGTCGGCGATGATCCCGCCGGGGAAGGTCAGGACCGCCGAGGCCCATTCGTCGACGCCGGAACGGCCGAGACGGGCGGCGCCGGCAACCGCGACGGGATCGAGGAAGGGCCGGCCCGTGGCTGCGCCGGCGATCAGCCGCGCCATCGACACGGGATAGCCGCCGACGTCGAGGATGCCGCCGCCGGCGAGGTCGTTGGCATAGAGGCGGTGCTCCGGCGCGAAGGACGGCATGGCGAAGCCGAAGCTGGAGCGGATCAGGCGGACCTCGCCGACGGCGCCGGCGCGGACGAGCTCGACCAGCCGAGCCGTCTGCGGATGGCTGCGATACATGAAGGCCTCGGCCATGAAGGTGCCGGCCTTGCGCGCTGCGTGGAACATGGCGTCGGCCTCGAAGGCGGTGAGGCCGAGCGGCTTTTCCACCAGGACGTGCTTGCCCGCCTCGGCCGCCCGGATGGCCCAGGGCGCGTGGAAGGGATGGGGCGTGGCGACATAGACGGCCTCGACCTCCGGATCGGCCAGCAGGGCCTCGTAGCCGGCCAGGATGCGGGCGCCGGGAAAATCCGCGGCGAGTCCGGCCTTGCCGGGGTCGCGGGTGGCGATGGCGACCAGCCTGCCGGTCCGCGAATGGGCGAGGCCGCCGGCAAAGGCCTTGGCGATGCCGCCGGGGCCGATGATGCCCCAGCGCAGGATGTCTTGGGTCACGGCGATGTCCTCTTCAAAGACCGGTTCTTTCATGGCGCTGCGATCAGCGCAGGCGTTGGCCCGCGCCGTCGAACAGCAGGGCGACGTCGGCGGGGATGGCGACGGTGAGGCTGTCGGCGCCGCCGCTGCGGCGCTGCTCGTCGCGCTCGACGACGATCTGCTCGCCGGCGGCGCTGGCGTAGACGTAGCTGGTGGAGCCGAGATGCTCGACCACGTCGATCCCGAGCGTGAGATCGGCCGCTCCCTGGCCGGGCGCGGCGAAATGCTCGGGGCGGATGCCGAGGCTCAGGCGGCTGCCGCGCTCGGGCGGCGGGCCGGCCAGCGCCTTGGTCAGGCGCAGGCCGGCATGGTTGACGAGGGCGAGCGTCACCGTGCCCGCACCGGCGTCCACCACCTCGGCGGCGAGGAAGTTCATCTTCGGCGAGCCGACGAAGCCGGCGACGAAGCGGTTGGCCGGGTCGTCGTAGAGCTCGAGGGGGCGGCCGATCTGCTCGACATGGCCGTCCCGGAGCACGACGATGCGGTCGGCGAGGGTCATCGCCTCGGTCTGGTCGTGGGTGACGTAGATCATGGTGGTGCCGAGCTCCTTGTGGAGCCGGGAGAGCTCGACGCGCATCTGCACGCGCAGCTCGGTGTCGAGGTTGGAGAGCGGCTCGTCGAACAGGAACACGTCGGGCTCGCGCACGATGGCCCGGCCGATGGCGACGCGCTGGCGCTGGCCGCCGGAGAGCTGGCGCGGCCGGCGCTGCATCAGGTCGGCGATGCGCAGGATCCCGGCGGCGCGCCGCACCCGCCGCTCGGTGTCGGCCTTGGGGTTGCCGGTCATGCGCAGGCCGAAGGAGAGGTTCTGCTCGACCGTCATGTGGGGGTAGAGCGCGTAGGACTGGAACACCATGGCGACGCCGCGCTCGCTGGGCTCGACATCGTTGACCACCCGGCCGCCGATGGCGATCTCGCCGCCGGAGACGTCCTCAAGCCCGGCGATCATGCGCAGCAGCGTGGACTTGCCGCAGCCCGAAGGCCCGACGAACACCACGAACTCGCCGTCCTCCACCGCCAGGCTGGCGCCGTGGATGGTCTCGAAGGCGCCGTAGCGCTTGACCACCTTGCTGAGCGAGACCCCTGCCATGCCCCGCGCTCCTATTTCACGGCGCCGGCGGCGATGCCGGCGACGAAATGGCGCTGCAGAGCCACGAAGACCACCAGCATCGGCGCGGTGAGCATCACCGCCCCCGCCATGATGCCGCCCCAGGAGACCTTGGTGAGGCCGACCAGGCCGCCCAGCGCCACCGGGGCCGTGAACATCTCGCGATTGGTGCTGATCAGCAGCGGCCAGAGGTAGTTGTTCCAGGAAGCCAGGAACAGGATGATCGAGAGCGCCGCCAGGGCCGGCCGGGCGAGCGGCAGGGCGATGAAGAGATAGATCCGCCATTCCCTCACGCCCTCGACGCGGGCGGCGTCGAAGAGGTCGGCGGGCATCATCGCGAAGGCCTGGCGCATGAACAGGACGCCGAGCGAGTTGAACAGCGGCGGCACGACCAGGCCGATCCAGCTGTTGCCGAGCCTGAAGTCGCGCACCACCATGATGAATTGCGGGATGACCACCACGAAATAGGGCAGGGTGATGGTGCCGAGGATGATGCCGATCACCAACGGCTTGCCGACGAAGTGGTAGCGGGCCAGCGCCCAGCCGGCCATGGAGGTCAGGACCACGGAGAGCAGCGTGTAGATCGTCGCCACCGCGATGGAGAGCCCCAGGGCGCGGACGAAGTCGGTGTCGTGCTGCAGATTCTCGACGTTGGCAAGGAACTGGTCGGAGGGCATGAGCTGCAGGCCCGGGCCGAACAGGCCGGTGTCGGGCAGTGTCGCGGTGACGAACATCATCCACAGGGGGAACAGCCAGATCAGCGCCAGCGGCGCCAGGACGGCGTGCAGGGCGATCGAGCGGAGCCGCGCCGCGGCGGCCTTGCTGCGCGCGGTCATTGCGGCTCGCGCCCCAGGCGCATGTTGAGAAGCGAGATCAGGGCGGCGAGCCCCGCCATGGTGTAGGCGATGGCCGAGGCATAGCCGAAGTTCAGCGAGGTGAAGCCCTGGCGGTAGAGGAACAGGCCGAGCGTCTCGGTGCCGCCGCCCGGCCCGCCGCGATTGGTGATGAGGAAGGGCTCGGCGAAGAGCTGCATGGTGCCGATCACCGACAGCACGATGCAGAAGACGATGATCGGGCGCAGCAGCGGCAGGGTGATGTGGAGGAACTGCCGGAGCTTCGACACCCGGTCGAGCGTCGCCGCCTCGTAGACGTCCTCCGGGATCGCCTGCAGCCCGGCCAGGATCAGGATGGCGTTGTAGCCGGCCCAGCGCCAGGTGACGGCGATGATCAGGAGCGTCATGGCCCAGGGCGTCTCGGAGAACCAGGCGATCGCGGGCAGGCCGACGAGGCCGAGCAGCTTGTTGATGACGCCGAACTCGACGTTGAACATCAGCCGGAACAGGGCGGAATAGGCGACCTCGCCGACCACGACGGGGGCGAAGAAGGCGAAGCGGAACAGGCCCCGCGCCTTCAGCATCGGCGAGTTCAGCAGCACCGCCATGACGGTCGCCAGCGCGATCATGACAGGCACCTGGATCACGAGGATCAGCAGCGTGTTCTTCAGGGCGTTGTAGAAGGCGGGGTCGTGGACGAGCCGGCCCCAGTTGAACAGGGGATCGACTTTCCACGGCGTGCTGCGGGTGTTCTGGAACGAGATCAGCAGCGAGTTGACGACCGGCCAGATCCAGAAGGCGGCGAACACCAGGAGATAGGGCGCGAGGAAGCCGTAGGCACTCCGGTTGCGCAGGCGCATCGTCGAGGGGTCTCCTGGCTTCTGCGGGATGCTCCGCCGGCATCGCCGGGAGGTGGCGATGCCGGCGGGCGCGCCGGCTGCGACGCTGAAGGCGTCGGCGGCCGGTGCGAAGGATGAGGCGGGCAGGCGGTGCTGCCGCCGGCCCTGCGCCTCACGGAGCGACGGGCAGGCCGGTGGCGGCGGCGATCTGGTTGGCGGCGTCGTCGAGCGCGGCCTTGGCGTCGGGATAGCTTCCGGCCAGGAACTTGGTCTGGACCGCGCGGACGACGCTCTCGGCGTCGTTCTGGAACTGCGTGCCGTGGGTCGGATGGATCTTGGGGAGCGTCGCCAGGATGTCGGTCCAGATCTTCTGGCCGCCCCAGTAGGGTTGCGGCTGGGAGACAAAGGGGTCTTCCAGCGCGCTGAGCAGGGAGGGCACCAGGCCATAGGCCTTGAGCATGGTCACCTGGCCTTCATTGGTGGCGAGCGTGTATTTCACATAGGCGTAGGCGGCTTCCTTGCTCTTGGAGCTGGCCGAGATGGCGAGCGAGGAGCCGCCGATATTGGCCGCGCGTGCGCCGTCGGCGGTCACGCCCGGCATGGGATAGACGCCCCATTGGCCCGCCAGCTTCGGCGCGTTGGTGCGGATCGTGCCCTCGTACCAGCCGCCATACATCTGGGTGGCGACGGTGCCGGCGCCGTTGGCCGCCACCTTCTCGTCCCAGTTGGCGGGGGCGAGCAGGCCGGCATCCTTCATCTTCCTGATCGCGGCGAGGGCGGCGACGCAGCCGGGCTGGGCGACGGCGACCGCCTTGCCGTCGGCGGAGAAATAGCCGCAGCCCTGCTCGTTGGCGATCATCCGGAAGAATTCGCTGTCGCCGTTGAAATTGGCCTCGCTCATGACCACGCCGGGATTGGCCGCCTGGATCTTCTTGCCGGCGGCGATGAAGTCGTCCCAGGTCTTGATCGAGGCCGGGTCGACGCCGGCCTTCTCATAGAAGTCGCGGCGATAGAACATCATCACCGGCCCGGAATCCCAGGGCATGGCGTAGACCTTGCCGTCGTGCTCGAGCTCGGCGCGCTTGAAGTCGGGGAACCTGGCCGCGTCCTCGGCGCCGTAGCCGAGGGTCTTGAGGTCGGCGAAGCAGTCGGGGAACTGGGTCCAGTAGCTCTCGGCCTTGTAGTTCTCGATCGAGATGATGTCGGGCAGGCCCTCGCCGCCGGCGGCGCAGGCGGCGATCGACTTGTCGTAGACCGGCTGGTTGCCGATATCCTCGACGGTGACCTTCACGTCGGGGTAGAGCTTGTTGAAGCCTTCGACGGTCGCCTTGAGCGAGGAGGCGGCGATGTCCCAGCTCCAGATGGTGATGCTGCCCGAGGGCTGCGCCGTCGCGGTGCCCGCGGCGGCCAACAGGGCAGCAGCGGCGCACAGGCTCGTGTGGCGTAGCGCGATACGCATGGCGTTCTCCTCCCGTCCTTATTTGGCTTTTGTACCAGCCGGCAGTAGCTTAGCTTCGATTTCCAGCCAGTCCGCGAAAACGGGAACATGAATTCGGCGGAAAGTAAGGTGGCCGGCAGGCCGGTCTACCAGCCCGGCGAAGGCGGCGTCGAAGGACGGCCGACCCGGCTGCAGATGTTCCATGCGGTGCCGCTGGTCATGGCCAAGCCGCATTGGCACGCCCAGGTGGAGGTCAACTTCATCGCCCGCGGCGCCGTGCACTACCGCATGCACACCCATGAGATCAGCCTCGGCACCGGACAGATCTGCCTGTTCTGGGGCGGGCTGCCGCACCAGATGGACGACCTCACCGACGATGCCATCTACGCCGGCGCGCATCTGCCGCTGATCCATTTCTTCCGCCTGAAGCTGCCCGAGGCGGTGCCGCGCCGGCTGATGCAGGGGGCGACGCTGGTGACCGGCAGCACGGATGCCTCGGACCAGCACAATTTCGAGCGCTGGAACCGCTATGCCCGCTCCGGCGATCCGGTGAAGGCGCAGCACGCGGTCGACGAGCTCCTGCTGCGGCTGGAGCGGGTGCGCTTCGAGCCCTACGACCTGGTGCCGGCGCAGCCCCGGTCGGCGCCGTGCGAGGAGGGCGACCAGCAGTCGACCCGCAAGGTCGGGCGGATGTGCGACTACATCGCCGACAACTTCCTCAACGACATCGATTCGATCGACATCGCCGGGGCGGCGGAGCTGCATCCCAAATATGCGATGGCCATCTTCAAGCGCGCGACGCGCATGACCATCAATGAATATGTCAGCCTGCTGCGGCTGAGCTATGCGCAGGCGCTGCTGCTGCGCGACGATGCCAATGTGCTGCGCGTCGCCATGGAGAGCGGCTTCGGCTCGCTCAGCGCCTTCAACAAGCTGTTCCGCAAGGTGGCCGGCATGTCGCCGTCGGATTTCCGCCGCGATGCCGACAGCCTGCCGCAGCCGCGCCGCGGCCGGCGCCCCCCGGCGCGGTCCGGGCTGGCGGCCGGGCCGGGCGCGGCGCTGCCGAGCTGGCCTCCGAACTCATGAGCATCCTGCCCCGGACCGGGCGGAGCGGGGCGCGGCGCCGGGCTCGTCCCGGCCGACGGAGCGCAGGAAGGCGGCGGCCTCCGTCGGGCTCCTGAGGACGATCAGCCGGCCCTCGAAAGCGGCGAGCGACGCCAGCACGCGCGGGCGCTGGTCGCGGTTGAAGCGCGCGACGTAGCGGATGAAGGAGAGCGTCAGGCGCTCGGGGCAGCCCGGCGTCATGTCGTGGCGGGTGTGGCCGAACCATTGCACGGCGCGGCGGCACACCCGCCACAGACATCGCCAGGCCGGGAAGTCGAAGAACACCACCGTGTCGGCCGCTGCCACGCGCGGCGCGAGCGTGCGGGTGTAGTTGCCGTCCATGACCCAGGCCGGCCCGGCGGTGAGCGTCTGCACCGCCGCGCCCCATTCGTCCTCCTGGCGCGGGATCCAGCCCGGCCGCCAATAGTGCTGGTCGAGGTGGATCAGCGGCAGGCCGCTGCGCTCGCTGAGCTCGCGCGCGAGCGTCGACTTGCCGGCGCCGGAGCAGCCGATGATCAGGACCCTCTGCATGCCCCCCTTTTACCATGCGTCGCCCGCCGGCCCGAAGCCCCCGGGGCGGGCGGGGGCTGCGCGTTCTCGCCTCAGGCGGCCGGGCCCGCCCCTTCGAAGGCGAAGCCCTCGTCCGCCCAGCCCGTGATGCCGCCGATCATCACCTTGACCGGCAGGCCGAGCCTGGCCAGGCGCAGGGCGGCCTTGTCGGTGCCGTTGCAGTGCGGACCGGCGCAGTAGACGACGAACAGCGTGCCGACCGGCCACTCCGCCATGCGGCCGGCCGTCATCTTGCCGTGCGGCAGGTTGATCGCGCCGGGAACATGCGCGCGAGTGTAGAGGGCGGGGCCGCGCACGTCGAGCAGCACGAAGTCGGCCGAGCCCGTGCGCAAGGCCTCGTGCACGTCCCAGCAATCGGTCTCGAAGGCGAGGCGGCGGGCATAGTGGGCGGCGACCGCCTCGGGAGAGGCGGCAGGGATCTCGGTGACGCGGCTCGGCATGGCTGGCTCCTCTTGGAACGGTGCGAGCATGGCGGCTGGGATCGCGCTTGCCCATTGGCCGGAATGCCAAGTAACGTCGAGATCGTGCCAACCGCTCCGCCCGCCCCATCCGGTCCCCTGGTCGCCGTGCTCGCCTATGACGGGCTGTGCACCTTCGAGTTCGGCATCGCCTACGAAGTGTTCGGGCTGCCCCGGCCGGAGATGGGTCCGGACTGGTATCGCTACCGCGTCGCCGCGATCGAACCGGGGCCGCTGCGCGCCGCGGGCGGGCTGACGGTCCATGTCGACGATGGCCTGGAGATTCTCGAGGAGGCCGACCTCGTCGTCGTCCCCGGCTGGCGCGGCATCGACGCCGCGGTGCCGGCGCACCTGGTCGCGGCGCTGCAGCGGGCGCAGCGGCGCGGGGCGCGCATCCTGACGCTGTGCTCCGGCATCGTCGTGCCGGCCGCGGCGGGGCTGCTGGCCGGGCGGCGCGCCACCACCCATTGGCGCTACGTGCCGCACGTCGCGGCGCGCTTTCCCGACATCCTCCTCGATCCCGACGTGCTCTATGTCGACGCGGGCGACGTGCTGACCGCGGCGGGCAGCGCCGCCGGCATCGATCTGTGCCTGCACGTGGTGCGGGGCGATTTCGGCCCGGACGCCGCCAACGGCGTCGCCCGCCGCCTGGTGGTGCCGCCGCATCGCGAGGGCGGCCAGGCTCAGTTCATCCTGGCGCCGGTGCCGCGGGAGCGCGAGGGCGCGCGCCTCGGCCCGCTGATCCACTGGATGCGCGAGCGCCTCGACCGCGACCAGCCGGTGCGCCTGCTCGCCCAGCGGGCGGGCATGAGCCTGCGCACCTTCCAGCGCCGCTTCGAGGCGGCGACCGGGCTGCCGCCCGGCGAATGGCTGCTGCAGGAGCGCCTGCGCCACGCCCGCGACCTGCTCGAGCGCGACATGCGCGCCACGCTCGACGACGTCGCCGCCGCCAGCGGCTTCGGCACGCTCGCGACCATGCGCCACCATTTCCGCGCCCGCCTCGGCACCAGCCCGGGCGCCTATCGCGAGCGCTTCGCGCTGCAGCCGCCGCAAAAGAAAACGGCGCCGCACGAGGCGGCGCCGTTTCGCAAAGGGGTGGATGCGTTCAGTGGGCGCTGAAGGTCATCAGGGCCAGCGCGCTGCGCGCGGGGCTGGCCTGCTGACGAATCCTCGCGGCGGCCACGAGCATCCGGAGAAAGGCGATCATTGTCTCGAACCAGGGCCGGCGGCCCCTTGGTCTCCTCTATTGATGGCGCTCCTATAGCTCAGCCGAGAGACTAAGGCCAGCTTGCCCGGGCGGCGGGGCGCGCTGGACAGCCATGCGGGCGGCGCAGAGGGCTTCGACGAAGTTTTATCGCCGCGAGAGAATTGCAGGATAGGACGCTCTTCTTTAAATCTTCGCCATGCGCTTCAAGGAAACGACCTTTCGCCAGCGGCTGGGACGGCTGATGATGCCGTTCTTCATGATTTATTTTCGCCTGCACCGCGGCATGACCTTCGGGGTGCGCGGCGCCGTGCTCGACGGGGAGGGGCGGGTGTTCCTGGTCAAGCACACCTATGTTCCCGGCTGGTACCTGCCCGGCGGCGGTGTCGATCCCGGCGAGACGGCGGAGGAGGCGCTGGCGCGCGAATTGATGGAGGAGGGCAATATCCGCCTCACCGGGCCGGCCGAGCTCCAGGGGCTGCACCTCAACCGGGAGGTCAGCCGGCGCGACCATGTCGCCTTCTACATCGTGCGCGCCTTCGAGCAGACCGCGCCGCGCGGCGCCGACGACGAGATCGCCGCCTGCGGCTTCTTTCCGCTCGACGCCCTGCCGGAGGACGCCACGGCGGCGACGCGGCGGCGGATCGACGAGATTGCCGGCCGGCGCCGGCCCGACGGCTCCTGGTAGGGCGCACCGACCGGGCCGCGGCCGCGCGCCCCGTGCCGAAAGGCACCGGCCGGGCCTTCCAAGCGGCGGCGGACCGTGCTAAGCGGCGCGCCATGTCGATTTTCCGCTCCCAGCGACGACGAGCCGCGGGCAGGACCCGCACTCCTCAGCACGCCTGACCGGCAGCGCCGGCCGGGCGCGACCCGCTTCCGACCGGACCCGACACGAATGCCCGACATCCCCATCGACCTGTTGACCGAGCGGCCCGAGGACGGCCCGGCCATCGACAAGCTGCACGAGCGCGCCTTCGGCCCCGGCCGCTTCGCCCGCACCGCCTTCCGCCTGCGCGAAGGCGTGCCGCCGCGGCTGGACCTTTCCTTCGTGGCTCGGGTCGGGTCGATGATCGTCGGCTCGAACCGCCTGACCCCGATCGCTATCGGCGGCCACCCGGCGCTGCTGCTCGGACCGCTGACCGTGGAGCCGGCCTTCCGCTCGCGCGGCATCGGCATGGCGCTGCTGCAGACCTCGCTGGAGGCAGCGGCGGCAGACGGGCACCGGCTGGTGATCCTGGTCGGCGACGAGCCCTACTACGGCCGCATCGGCTTCCGGCGGGTGCCGGTGGGCCAGGTGACGCTGCCCGGCCCGGTCGACCCGCAACGCCTCCTGGTCAAGGAACTGGCCGAGGGAGCTTTCCACGGCGTCGCGGGCATGGCGCGGGGACGCTGAGGGAGCTACTGCCCGTCGTCGGCATCGGCGGTCTTGGCGTCGTCCGAGCTCTCCGCGTCCTCCGCCTTGTCGCGCCAGGACTGGGCCTGCGCCGCGTCCCGGGGCACGCCCCTGCCGGCCTCGTAGAGCGCCGCCAGGTTGAGCATGGCCTGCGCATTGTTCAGGCCCGCCGCCTTTTCGTAGAGCGCCTTCGCTTTCGCCAGATCGGCGGGAACGCCGAGCCCGTGCTCATAGGCCCAGCCGAGATTGTCGGTGCCGGCGGCATCGCCCGCCTGCTCGGCCTTGCCGTAGAGCTCGAACGCCTCCTTCTCGGATTTCGGACCGCCGCGGCCGTCGAGATACATGTTGCCGAGGGCGGAGAGCGCGCCGGTGTTGCCGGCCTCGATCGCCTTGCGGTACCAGGCGCGAGCGGCCATCGGGTCGGCCGGCACACCGGTTCCGGCCTCGTAGACGGCGCCGAGATTGTACATCGCCTGCGCCTGGCCCTTGGCCGCCGCCTCCTCGTAGAGGGCCTTGGCCCGCTTCGGGTCGCGGGCGACGCCGGCGCCGGTCTCGTAGGCCCAGCCGAGATTGGTGGTGCCGTCGGCATCGCCGGCCTCGTGCGACCTGCGGAGCAGCGCGAAGGCTTTGGCGTCGTCCTTCTTCACGCCTTCGCCATCGGCATAGAGCGCGGCCAGGTTGTTCATGGCCAGCGGCAGGCCGGCGTCGGCGGCCCGGCCGTAGAAAGCGATCGCCTTGGCGAAATCCTTGTCCACGCCCTCGCCGCGCTCGTAGAGCGCGCCGAGATTGTTGAGCGCATAGAGATGGCCGGCCGCGGCGGCCTTCCCGTACCAGGCGACGGCGTCCCGGGCCTTGCCGCCGGCCTCCAGCGCACGGCCGAGCTGGAAGGCGAAGCGCCGCACCTTGGGCTCCGCCGCCACGGCCTTGCGGCAGGCGGCGACCGCCGCCGGCGCCGCGATCGCCGCGAAGGCGACGCCGGCCACCCCGGCCGGCTTGTCGGGATCGGCGGGATAGCTCGCCAGGACGTCGCAATCCGTGGCGGCGGGCGCTGCCGCGGCCGGCGCGGCGAGGAGCGGCAGGAGCGCGGCGAGAGCGAGGGCAAGGCGGGACACGGCACCTCCTGCGGCAGACGACGGCAGCCCATCCTGACAGCGCGGGAAAGGCGTGGGGTTCCGCCCGGAACAGCTTACGCCGTGGCGTCGATGGCGGCGCGCAGGATCCGCTCCCATGCCTCGGCGTCGGCGGGATAGTCGGCATCGATCCAGCGCCGCTCGGCCTCCTGCAGCACGCGGCCGAGCCGCGGGCCGGGCGCGACGCCGAGCCGCGCCGCCCGTGCCCCGCTGAACGGGCTCTTCGGCGGCGGCCAGGCCTCGGCCAGGTCGAGGACGGGCCGCCATCCCGCATCGCCGGAGCGGGCCCATGCCAGCAGCACGGCATCGCGGAAATCGGCCTCCCGCAAGCGGTAGAGCAGGTCGCGGGCGGGTTTTCCGGCCAGCGGGGCGCGGAGCCGCTCGCCGGTCGCCGCCATGACCTCGAGCCGTCGCGCCTCCGCATTGGCGAGGCGCAGCCGTTCGGCGAGGCGGGCGGCGTCCTCGCGCACGAACAGGGCCAGGGCGCCGAGGCGGCGCACCGGGTCCGGCGCCAGCCCCCGTGCCGCCTCCAGCGCCGCGAGGCGACGGAACGCCGCGACGCGGGCGACGCCGCCGAAGAGGGCGAGGAGGAAGCCGGCCCCGTCCATCTCGGCCAGCACGTCGCCGGCACCGGGGGCGAGGAGGAGCTTGATGAGCTCGGCCCGCACCCGCTCCCGCGACAGCAGCGCGAGGCCGCCGCGCCCGCGCACGGCAGCGGCCATGGCCGTCGCGTCGACCGGGCCCTCGCCGAAGCGGGCGTGGAAGCGGAACAGGCGCAGGATGCGCAGATAGTCCTCGGCGATGCGCCTGTCGGCATCGCCGATGAAGCGCACCCGCCGCGCCGCGATGTCGGCGAGGCCTCCGGCATAGTCGTGCACCGTGCCCTCGCGCGACAGCGACAGGGCGTTGATGGTGAAGTCGCGGCGCAGGGCGTCGGCGGCGAAGTCGCGGCCGAAGCGGACCACGGCATGGCGGCCGTCGGTCTCGACGTCCTGGCGCAGCGTCGTCACCTCGAAGGCCTGGCCGCCGGCAATCACGGTGACCGTGCCGTGGTCGATGCCGGTCGGCACCACCTTCCAATGCGCCGCCGTGCAGCGCTGCACGACGACGTCGGGCGTCGCCGTCGTGGCGATGTCCCAGTCGGCCACCTGCTCGTCGAGGAGGGCGTTGCGCACCGCGCCGCCGACGACGCGCGCCTCCTCGCCGTCGTGGTCGAGCGCGGCGAGGACCGTGCTGAGCGGGGGCTGTGCCAGCCAGGGGAAGCGGGGCGTCATTGCATCGTCGGCTCGACCAGCTTGCCGTTCTCCAGATGGGCGGGGACATAGACGCTGCCGGCCGGAGCGCCGCCGAAATGGCCGACCAGGCCGAGGCCGATCCCGGTGGTCACCAGGGCGCCGAGGAGCAGCCAGAGCAGCGGCGCGTTGCGCCAGGCCCGGCGCTCCATCGGATTGATTCGCTTCATCGCGAGCCACAGCGCATAGAGCGCGAAGGGGATCAGGAAGAGCAGCAGCTCGTAGAGCAGGGGCCGCGCCATCACGCATATATCCGATCGTACAGGGTCCGCAGGATGCCCGCGGTCACGCCCCATATATAGCGGTCCTCGAACGGCATTGCGTAGTAGCTGCGCATGGCGCCGCGCCATTCCCGGCTCTCGCGCCGATGGTTGGCCGGATCCATCAGGAAGGCGAGCGGGCATTCGAAGGCCTCGTCCACCTCGGCCGGGTTGAGCGTGAGCGCGAATCCCGGGGCGATCAGCGCCACGACGGGCACGACGCGAAAGCCCGAGGTGGTGAGATAGAGGTCGAGATAGCCGAGCGGCGCGACATGGGCCGGGGGAAGGCCGATCTCCTCCTGCGCCTCGCGCAGCGCCGCGGCGAGGGGGCCGTCGTCGCCCGGATCGATGCGCCCGCCGGGAAAGGCGATCTGGCCGGAATGGCTGCGCAGCGCCGTCGAGCGGCGGGTGAGCAGCACGGTGGCTCCATCGGGGTGCTCGACCACGCCGATCAGCACGGCCGCGGGCTTGCCCGGCCCGGCCGGCGCCTCGGCGGCGAGATCGGGCGAGAAGCTGTGGTCGCCGATGGCCGGCGCCTCGGCCTCGGCGCCGACCGGCGGCGGCGCGGGCCGGAGCCGGCGCCGGGCCCGGGCGAGGAAATCGGCGAGGAACGGATCGGGCATGGGATCGTCCGGCGTCGGCTGGCCGGGGCCGGCGCTCACCGGCCCGCGATCGTGGCGGCGTAGAGCGCCGGATCGACATTGCCGCCGGAGAGCACCAGCGCCGTGGTGGCGCCCTCCGCCCGGAAGCGGCCGGTCAGCACGGCGGCGAGGGCGACCGCGCCGCCGGGCTCGACCACCAGGCGCAGCTCGGCAAAGGCATAGGCCATGGCGGCGCGCACCTCCTCGTCGCTGACGGCGAGGCCGCCGGCGAGGAGGCGGTGGTTGATCGGGAAGGTCAGGGCGCCCGGCGTCGGCGACAGCAGCGCGTCGCAGATCGAGCCGGCGAGGCTCGGATTGGTCAGGCGCTCCCCGGCGACGAGGGAGCGCCCGGTGTCGTCGAAGCCGGCGGGCTCCACCGCGGTGACCCGGGTGGGCGGGCTGAGGGCGTGGAGCGCGCTGGCGACGCCGGCGATCAGGCCGCCGCCGCCGCAGGGCGTCAGCACGTGGTCGAGCCCGGCGTCGAGCTGCCGGGCCTGCCGGGCGAGCTCGCTGCCGATCGTACCCTGGCCGGCCATGATCATCGGGTCGTCGAAGGGCGGCACCAGCACCGCCTGCCGCGCCTCGGCGAGGCCGCGCGCCATGGCGGCGCGATCGTCGGTGTGCCGGTCGAACAGCACGATCTCGGCGCCGAAGGCCCGGGTGCGCTCGATCTTCACCGCCGGGGCGTCCTGCGGCATGACGATCACTGCCGGCATGCCGAGCTCTGCCGCGGCGGCGGCCACCGCCTGTCCGTGATTGCCGGAGGAGAAGGCGACGACGCCGTTGCGACGCTCGGGCCCGGCGAGGCTGGAGAGCTTGTTGAAGGCGCCGCGGAACTTGAAGGAGCCGGTGCGCTGCAGCACTTCCGGCTTGACCAGCACCCGGCCGCCGGCCCGCCGGCTGAGGTCGCGGCTCTCCAGGAGCGGCGTCGTCACGGCATGTCCGGCGAGCCGGCGTTCCGCCGCTTCGATGTCGGCGAGGGGGATCGGTGCGGCGTCCATGACGGCTTCCATTGCTGTGTCGCGCCCGGACGGCCCGGGTGCCCTCAGTTGATAGCAGAGACCGGCCGGCCCCGCAGGGCGCTGACGACGGCGCCGGCCGCCGACAGCGCCACCCCGACCAGGATGGCGGCATAGGCCTGGTCGCGGCTGCCGGCGAGAGCGAAGATCACCGCCGCCAGGGCCGCGCCCATGGACTGGCCGAGCAGGCGCGCCGTCGACTGCATGCCGCTGGCCCCCCCGCTGCGCTGGGGCGGGGCCGAGGTGATGATGGTCTTGTTGTTCGGCGACTGGAACAGGCCGAAGCCCAGGCCGCACACCGCCAGGCGCCAGGCGATGTCGGCCAGGGCGGGATGGGCCGGCAGCAGCACCAGCAGCACCAGCCCGACCGTCATCACGGCGAGGCCGAGGCCGCCGAGCAGCCCGGCGGGATAGTGGTCCGACAGGCGGCCGGCGATCGGCGACATCAGGGCGGTCGCCACCGGCCAGGGCGTCATCAGGAAGCCGGTCGCCACGGCGGAGAGGCCGAGCTGGTTCTGGAAGTAGAAGGGCAGCGACACGTAGAGCAGCATCTGCGACCCGAAGGCGCAGATCGAGGTCGCCATCGACAGCGCGAAGATCGGGATGCGCATCAGGTCGACCGGCAGCAGCGGCTGCGGCATGGCGAGCTGGCGGCGGGCGAGCACGGCGCCGAAGGCGGCGGCCGCGACCAGGGGCAGCCAGGCCGGCGCCGGGCCGCCGCCGCGGCCGATGCCGTCGACGCCGTAGATCAGCAGGCCGAAGGTCGCGGCGCTGAGGACGGCGCTCACCACGTCGAAGCGGCCGCCGGAGCGCGGCGTCAGCGGCAGGGTGCGCGAGGCGACGGCGAGGGCCAGCACGCCGAGCGGCACGTTGACCAGGAACAGCCATTGCCAGGGCGCGACGGCGAGGATCGCGGCGCCCACGGTCGGGCCGGCGGCGGCCGAGACCGCCACGACGAGCGCCGTGTTGCCGACGCCGCGCCCGATCATCGCCGAGGGATAGATGAAGCGCACCAGGGCGATGTTGACGCTCATGATGCCGGCGCCGCCGAGCCCCTGCAGCGCCCGCGCCGCCGTCAGCATCGAGAGCGAGGGCGACAGGGCGCAGAGCAGCGAGGCCAGGGTGAACAGCGCCAGCCCCCAGCAATAGATGCGGCGATAGCCGAAGATGTCGCCGAGCGAGGCCAGCGGCAGGAGGCTCATGGTGACGGCCAGCTGATAGGCGTTGACCACCCAGATCGCCTCGGGGGCCTCGACGTGGAGGTCGCGCGCGATCGAGGGCAGCGCCACGTTGACGATGGCGCCGTCGAGCACGGCCATGGTCAGGGCGATGGCGACGGCCAGGAAGGCCCAGGCGCGCTGCGGGTGGGGAAGTCCATCGGGCATGGCGGGGTCTGCATTCGCGGCCGGTGCCGGCGGCCGGCCCGGGGGAAGACAGCTATTACGATACGATTCGTCTTGAAAGCAAGGCGGCCGCCCTCGTGACCCTACGGCGCCGGCCCCCCGGAGGCGGGCTGGCGATTCGCGCCGGCGAGCTTGCGGGCCAGCGCCTCGCCGATGACCCGGTGCACGGCCGAGGCGAGGGTCGGATCGGCCTTGGCGGCGTCCTGCAGCCTGGTGCGGTCGATGGCGATCACACGCGTCGGCCCCTCGCAGCTCACCGATGCGGTGGCGGGCGCGGCGGTGAGGAAGCCGACCTCGCCGACGAGCTCGCCCGGGCCGAGATGGGCGACGAGCCGCTCGTCGATCCGCACCTCCGCCCGTCCCTCGCAGATGAGGTAGAGCGCGCCGATCGGCGTGCCCTGCACGGCCAGGAGCGCGCCGGGCGCCAGATCGTACCAGGCGCCGGCCTTGACGATCTCGGCGATCTGGCCGTCGTCGATGCCCGGGAACACGGCGCGCAGCAGCCGCAGGTCGGGCAGGGCCCTGACCCGGCTGCGGGCCCGGTGGAGAGCCCAGATGCGCCAGAGATTGATGGCGATGAAGGCGACGTCCCAGCCGATCGCGGTGATGAGGTCGTCGCCCGTGTTGAGGAAGTAGACGATCTCGATGAGCATCGACACCGTGGCCAGCACCCGCAGCCACAGCATGCTCGTCACCAGGAAGGAAAAGGCCATGATGACGTAGGAGCAGTTGCCGAGCAGGTCGTTCCACCGGATGGCTGAGATCAGCGTGCCGAGCATGATCGCCTCGCGAGCCGCGTCGCGGCGGCCGGTCGCGGCCGCGCCGACGGGCGGTGCGCCAGCTTCGCACAGGCAAGGCGATTGTCCACCGCGGCCGGAGCGCGCGGCGGGCGCTCAGCCCGGCGCGCCGGCGGCGGGCAGGTCGCGCACGACGCGGAAGCCGATATCCGGGCCGCCGGTGAACGGCTTGGTGTTCCAGCGCTTGCCCGAGCGCAGGAACCAGGGCACGTCGCTCCAGGCGCCGCCGCGCCGGACGCGCTCGTCGCACTTGCCCTCCCGCATCGGCGAGCCGTCCGCGGGCACTTCCACATAGGTCTTCTTGTAGCAGTCCTCGGTCCACTCCCAGATGTTGCCGTGGACCTGGTAGAGCCCGAACCGGTTGGGGCGGAAGCTGTCGACCGGCAGGGTCCCGGTCGAATCCTCGCCGCGCGGGCCGCTGCCGTAGGGGATGGACGCCTTGTAGTTGGCCTGCGCCGGCGAGATGGTCCGGCCGAACCAGAACGGCGTCCTGGTGCCGGCGCGGGCGAAATATTCGCGCTCCGCCTCGGTCGGCAGGCGGTAGGTCCGCCCGGCCGTGCGCGACAGCCAGGCGAGATAGGTCTTGGCCTCGTCCCAGTTGACGTCGATCACCGGTCGCCGGCCGCGTCCGAAGCCGCGATCGTCCGGCTTGGCCGGGCAGGCGCCGGCGGCGGCGCAGGCGTCCCACTCGTCGAAGGTGACGGCGAATCGCCCGACGGCGAAGGCGGCAGGGATGGTGACGGCGTGCTGGGGATGCTCGTCCGCGTCGGCATCCGGCTCGTTCGCCGGCGTGCCCATGACGAACTTGCCGGGCGGCACGACCACCATCTCCGGGCAATGCTCGCATTCGCGGAAGCTGTCCCGCGGCTTCAGCGCCTGCTCGCGCTCCGGCGTCAGGGGCGTGAAGCCGGGCGGGAAGATCTGAACGGGCCCGGCCTCGCTGGCCGGCGCCCTCGGACCTTCGGCGGCCGACGCAGGGCCGGCGCAGGCCAGCAGCGCTGCGAGGGCGAGGCCACGGAGGAGGGGACGGGCGATGGTCGACATGCGGCGGGGCTCCGGCACGTGGAGCCCTGGACATACACCGCCCGCTTCCCGCGGCGTGGATCCGGCGGAACAGGACGGGCCAGCGGCCCGCCGGGGCGGATCAGGACGCCTTGGCCTTGCGCGGCGCGCGCGCCGGCTTGGCCTTGGCGGCGGTGCGCACCTGGCCGAGGCCCATGGTCTTGGCCAGCTTGGAGCGGGCCGCCGCATAATTGGGCGCCACCATCGGATAATCGTGCGGCAGGCTCCACTTCTCCCTGTATTGGGCGGGAGTCATGTCGAAAGCCGTGCGAAGATGACGCTTCAGCGACTTGAACTGGCGCCCGTCCTCCAAGCAGATGATGTAGTCGGGCATGACCGACTTCTTGATCGGCACCGCCGGCTTCGGCGCTTCGACGGTCGGGGCGGGTTCTCCCGCCGCAACTTTCCTGAACGCGGCGTGCACCTCGCCGATGAAGCCCGTGAGGGCCGCGGCGGAGATCGAATTGTTGCTCACATAGGCGGCGACGACGTTCGCCGTGAGCTCCAGAAGATCGTCGGATCCGGTCGGAGCGGAGGGGGTATCCATGGGCTTTTCTGCCACGTTCATTGATGATGCGAGTTCGCTATACAAAAACCGGGCGGCACGCAAGGATTTTGTCTTTCAGGGCCACAGTAGACAATCTTTTTCTCGGGGAGAACGATTATCGACGCGCTGCAATACGACCGGCATGCAAGACATGGTAGCGAGTCGTGCAAGTGAGACGGGCAGGTGGCAAGCTCTCGCGTGCCGCGGGCAAGCAGAATTAACCAGATCGCCCGGCGAGCACCCGCGGTCTTCGCTCCGCTGCGCCGCTCTTACATGGTCTCGGGCCGACCCGCGCCTTCGGCAGCAAGGCTCGCGCGGTGATTCGGCTCGCGACGGCAGCAGCTCAGTCCGCCCCGCCGATCTCGTGCGCCGGCGCCATGGCGAAGAAGCTGCCGCCGGAGGCGACGCCGAACATGTCGACGCCGTCGACCGCCCGGGTCTCGCCCATGGCGACGAGATCGTAGAACAGGGCGCGGCTCACCCGGGCCCAGAGCCCGGCGCGGACATGCACATAGGGCTTGAGCCCGTCCGAGGCGCCGGCCTCGAAGCGCAGGGGATGGTCGGGGCCGGCAACGGTCCAGTCGTCGACATTGGTGCGGAAGGACAGCGTGCGGGACGGCGCCTCCCCGGCCACGGCCATCTCCACCGCGACGAAGGGCGCGTCCTCCACGGCGATGCCGACGCGCTCGACCGGCGTCACCAGCACGTAGCGCTCCGGGTCCCGGCGCAGGATCGAGGCGAAGAGCTTGACCAGGGGCAGGCGGCCGATCGGGCTGCCGAGATAGTACCAGGTGCCGTCGGCGGCGATGCGCATGTCGATGTCGCCGCAGAAGGCCGGATGCCACAGGTGCACCGGCGGCGGTTCCCTGGCGCCCGCCGCCGCGGTCCTGGCGGCCTCGGTCAATCCGTCCAGGTTCGGTCTTCTCGGTTCGCTCACCGGCGCTTCCACATGACGCGGTCACGATACTTTGATCGAATGCGGAGGGAAACCCCGTGAGGGGCGGGGACCAAGCCTTTGGAAATGCTGGCATGATGCCGCGCCGGCCTCGCATGGGGGCGAGCCGGCGAGGGAAACCCGGACCGGGGGCGACGGCGTTTCCTCAGCGGCATCCCGGGCGCGACGGGACGATAGGCCGCAGCCGTCCGGGGCTCCGCCATGGGCTCGGCGGCCGCCTTTCCGCCACCATCGGCCCGGATGTTGCTTCCGGACGTTTGTCCGAGCCCGTGTCGGGCCTGTGCAGAGATGGGCCGCCAGTCTTGCCGGACTCGCCGCAGTCCGGGACCATGAGGAGATGATGAGCAGCGAACCCGCCACCAGCCTCGACGAGGTGATCGTCCGTTCCGCCGAGAGCACCGCAGCCCAGATCAAGGCGGCGCGCGCGGCGATCCACGCCGTGATCTTCGGACAGGAGGCGGTGGTCGACGGCGCGCTGATCACGCTGCTCTCGGGCGGGCACGGCCTGCTCGTCGGCGTGCCGGGCCTCGCCAAGACCAAGCTGGTGGAGACGCTCGGCATCGTGCTCGGGCTCGATGCCCGGCGCGTGCAGTTCACCCCGGACCTGATGCCCTCCGACATCCTCGGCTCGGAGGTGCTGGAGGAGACTTCGGCCGGCAAGCGCGCCTTCCGCTTCCTGCAGGGCCCGATCTTCGCCCAGCTCCTGATGGCCGACGAGATCAACCGCGCCTCGCCGCGCACCCAGTCGGCGCTGCTGCAGGCCATGCAGGAATATCACGTCACCGTCGCCGGCGACCGGTTCGACCTGCCCAAGCCCTTCCACGTGCTGGCGACGCAGAACCCGCTGGAGCAGGAGGGCACCTATCCCCTGCCCGAAGCCCAGCTCGACCGCTTCCTGATGCAGATCGACGTGCCCTATCCCGACCGCGAGGCGGAAAAGCGCATCCTCTTGTTCACCACCGGCGTCGAGGAGATTCCGCCCAGGCAGGCGATGACCACCGACGACCTCCTCAACGCCCAGCGCCTGGTGCGGCGCCTGCCGGTGGGCGAGAGCGTGGTGGAGGCGATCCTCGACCTGGTGCGGGCCGCCCGGCCCGGCGCGCTGAAGGAGCTGGAGGGCAAGATCGCCTGGGGGCCGGGGCCCCGCGCCAGCCAGGCGCTGATGCTGGCGGTCCGCGCCCGCGCGCTGCTCGAGGGGCGCTTCGCCCCCTCGGCGGACGACGTGGTGGCGCTGGCACAGCCGATCCTCAAGCACCGCATGGCCTTGACCTTCGCCGCGCGCGCCGAGGGCGATACGATCGAGGGCGTGATCGCACGCCTCGTCCGGACGATAGGATAGGGATTTGGCGGTAGCCACGCGCCTTCTCACCGATGCTGACGCCCGGCCCGGCCCGCGCATCGAGCAGCATGCGCTCGATCTCGCCCACGCCCTGCCGCGGCTCGCCGTCGAGGCCCGGCGGGTGGCCAGCGCGGCGGTGCACGGGCTGCACGGCCGGCGCCAGGCCGGCGTCGGCGAGAATTTCTGGCAGTTCCGGCGTTTCAGCTTCGGCGAAGCGGCGGCGCGGGTGGACTGGCGCCGCTCGGCCCGCGACGACCATCTCTACGTGCGCGAGCGCGAATGGGAATCGGCCCATACGGTCTGGCTCTGGGCCGACCGCTCGGCCTCCATGGCCTATGCCTCGTCGCTGGCCCAGGCGCCCAAGATCGAGCGGGCGCTGGTGCTGACCCTGGCGCTGGCCGACCTCATGGTGCGCGGCGGCGAGCGCGTCGGGCTGATCGGCACGGCACGGCCCTCCTCCAGCCGCAACGTGGTCGAGCGTTTCGCCGAGGCGATGCTCGCCGACCGCACCGCACCGCAGGGCCTGCCGGCCGCCACGGCGCTGGCGCCGCACACCGAGGCGGTGCTGGTCGGGGATTTTCTCGCGCCGGCCGCCGAGACGGCCGCCCGGATGGCGGCGCTGGCTTCGCGCGGGGCGCGTGGGCACCTCGTCATGGTCGCCGACCCGGTGGAGGAGACCTTCCCCTTCGCCGGGCGCTCCGAGCTGGTCGATCCGGAGGACGGGTTCCGGCTGACCGCCGGGCGCGTCCAAGCTCTGCGCGAAGGCTATGTCGAGCGCCTCGCCGCCCATCGCGAGGCGCTGCGCCGCGACATGCGCCGCTTCGGCTGGACGCTGACGCTGCACCGCACCGACAGGCCGGCCTCCCAGGTCCTGCTGGCGCTCTATCCGCTGCTGCAGGCGTCCGGAGGGACGCGGCCGTGATCCCGCTCGCCTTCACCGCGCCGATGATGCTGCTGGCGCTGGCGGCGCTGCCGGCGCTCTGGGTGCTGCTGCGCCTCGTGCCGCCGCGGCCGCGGCGGATCGACTTTCCGCCGCTCAAGCTGCTGCTCGGCCTGACGCCGACCGAGGAGACCCCGGCGCGCACGCCCTGGTGGCTGACGGCGCTGCGCCTCGGCCTGGCGGCGCTGATCATCCTGATGCTGGCCGGGCCGGTATGGAATCCGCGGGCCGGCCCGGCGGCGGGATCCGGGCCGCTGCTGCTGCTGGTCGACAACGGCTGGGCCTCGGCCCGCGACTGGGAGCTCAGGACCCGGGTGGTCGAGGACCGCATCGCCGCCGCCGAGGCCGCCGGGCGCTCCGTCGCCCTGCTGGCGACGGCCGAGCCGGCGGCGGACCTGTCGCTCGCCGCGGCGCCGGATGTGCGCGCCCACCTGCGGGCGCTGAGGCCCGAGCCGTGGACGCCGGACCGGGCCGCGCATCTCAAGAGCCTGTCGGACTTCCTGACGCGCGAGCCGGCGGCCGAGATCGTCTGGTTCGCCGACGGGCTCGCCGCCCGTCCCGACGCCTTCGTCGACGGGTTGAAGACGCTGCTCGCCGGCCGTCCGGTCGAGGTGGTGCAGGATACCAGCCGCGGTGCCCTGGCCCTCGCCGGCGCCGACAATGCTCCCGGCGCCCTGACGGTCCGGGTGCTGCGCGCCCTCGACGGCGCGCCGCCGGCCGGCGTGGTGCGGGCCCGCGACGTCAAGGGCCTGCCGGTCGGCGAGGCGCGCTATGCCTTCGCCGCCGGCGAGCGCGAGACGGCGGCGCGCTTCGATGTGCCGGTCGACCTGCGCAACGACGTCGCCCGCATCGAGATCGCCGGCGAGCACTCGGCCGGCGCGGTGCAGCTGCTCGACGACCGCTGGCGGCGGCGAACCGTCGGCATCGCCTCCGGCCAGACCGCGGACACCGCCCAGCCGCTGCTGTCGGGCACCTATTATCTGACGCAGGCGCTGCAGCCCTTCGCCGACGTGCGGCCGGCCGAAGGCACCTCGCCGGGCGAATCGATCCTGCGCTTCATCGACGACAAGCTGCCGGTCATCATGCTGGCCGATGTCGGCAAGCTCGGCGAGGCCGAAGGCAGGCTGGGCGACTGGGTCGACGGCGGCGGCGTGCTGGTGCGCTTCGCCGGCTCGCGCCTGACCGCCGCCTCGGACACGCTGGTGCCGGTGACGCTGCGCCGGGGCGGACGCACGCTCGGCGGCGCGCTGTCGTGGGAGCGGCCGCAGGCGCTCGGCACCTTCCCGCAGAACGGGCCCTTCGCCGGCATGGCCGTGCCGGGCGACGTGACGGTGACGCGGCAGGTGCTGGCCGAGCCCGACGGCGACCTGCCCGCCCGCACCTGGGCGGTGCTGGCCGACGGCACGCCGCTGGTCACCGCGGCCCGGCACGGCAAGGGCCTGGTGGTGCTGTTCCACGTCACCGCCGACACGACCTGGTCGAACCTGCCGCTCTCCGGCAGCTTCGTGGAGATGCTGCGGCGGCTGGTGGCGCTGGCGGGCACCACGGTCAAGGTCGGCGACGAATCGCGGCGCGCCGCCGAGCCGACCATGCTGGCGCCGGCCCGCACCCTGGACGGGACCGGCAGCTTCGAGGCGCCGCCGGCGACGGCCCGGCCGGTGCGCGCCGACGCTCCCGGCATCGGCGGCAACGAGCATCCGCCCGGCTTCTACGGGCCGCCGGAAGGGCTGGTCGCCGTCAACACCCTGGCCAAGGACGCGACGCTGACGCCGCTCGTGCCGGACTGGCCGGGCGCGCGCCTCTCCTCCTACGCGGTGGCGGCGCCGCGCGACCTCGCCCCGGCGCTGCTGCTGGCGGCCCTGGCGCTGCTCATGGCCGACAGCCTGCTGGTCTTCGCCCTGGCGGGCGGCGCGGCGCGGCTGAGGCGCCTCACGGGCGCGGCCGGCGGCGCGGCGCTGCTGGCGCTGGCGCTCGTCCTGCCGCATCCCGGCGGCGCGCGGGCGCAGGACAAGCCCGCCGTCGACTTCGAGGCGGCGCTGAAGACGCATCTGGCCTATGTCGTCACCGGCGACAAGGACACGGACGACACCAGCCTGGCCGGCCTGCGCGGCCTCACCGCCTTCATCACCGACCGGACGGCGCTGGAGCCGGGACCGCCGATGGGCATCGACCTCGCCCGCGACGAGCTCGCCTTCCACGCGCTGATCTACTGGCCGATCGTCCCGGGCGCCCCGCCGCCGCCCCCGGCCGTCATGGCCAAGGTCGACGCCTTCATGAAGTCGGGCGGCACCATGCTGTTCGACACCCGCGACGCTCTGGAGCAGAGCGCGGGCCTCGGCTCGACCCCGGCCGGAGCAACCCTGCAGAAGCTCTTGTCGTCCCTCGACATTCCCGAGCTGGAGCCGGTGCCGCGCAACCATGTCCTGACCAAGACCTTCTACCTCATGGAGAAGTTCCCGGGCCGCTATGACAGCGGCGACACGTGGGTCGAGGCGATGCCGGCCGAGAGCGCCGACGAGAGCGACCGGCCGGCCCGCGCGGGCGACGGCGTCTCGCCGATCATCATCACCTCGAACGATCTCGCGGGGGCATGGGCGGTGGGGCCCGACCTCAGCCCGCTGTTCCCGCTGACCCCGGGCGGCCCGCGCCAGCGCGAGATGGCCTATCGCGGCGGGGTGAACCTGGTGATGTATGCGCTGACCGGCAACTACAAGGCGGACCAGGTGCATGTCCCGGCGCTGCTGGAGAGGCTGGGGCAATGATGGCGGGCCTGTCCCTCTCGTTCTCGCCCTTCCTGCCCTGGCCGGTGCTGTGGGCTGTCGCCGCCGTCGCCGGCGTGGTCGCCCTGCTCAATCTCGGCGCCGGGCTGCGTGGGGCGATCGTGCGGGCCCTGGCCCTGGCGCTGGCCGTGCTGGCGCTGGCCAACCCGTCGGTGATGCGCCAGGACCGCGAGACGCTGCCGAACGTGGTGGCGGTGGTGCTGGACCGCTCGGCCTCGCAGGGGCTGGGTGAGCGCACGGCGCAGACCGATGCGGTGCGCGACGCGCTGGCCGCGCGCCTCAAGGGCCTGCACGACACCGAGGTGCGCATGATCGATGCCGGTGCCAACGGCATCGGCGCCGACGGCACGCAGCTGTTCGGCGCGCTCGCCAACGCGCTCGGCGACGTGCCGCCCGAGCGGGTGGGCGGCGCCATCATCGTCACCGACGGCGAGGTGGACGACGTGCCGGCCAAGGCGGCGGCGCTCGGCTTCAGCGCGCCGGTGCACGCCCTGATCACCGGCCATGCCGACGAGCGCGACCGGCGCATCGCCCTGGTGGAGGCGCCGCGCTTCGGCATCGTCGGCAAGACCCAGACCGTGCGCTTCCGCGTCATCGACCATGGGCCGGACATGCCGGGCAGCGCCACCGTGGTGGTGCGCCGCGACGGCGAGGAGATCGCCCGGCGCAGCGTCGCGGTCGGCGCGGTCTCCGACGTCGACGTCGAGATCGCCCATGGCGGCGCCAACATCGTCGAGCTCGACGCCGAGGCCGTGCCGGGCGAGCTCACCGACGTCAACAACAAGGCGGTTTTGTCGATCGAGGGCATCCGCGACAAGATGCGGGTTCTGCTGGTCTCCGGCGAGCCGCACGCGGGCGAGCGCACCTGGCGCAATCTCCTGAAGGCCGACGCCAATGTCGAATTGGTGCACTTCACCATCCTGCGCCCGCCGCACAAGCAGGACGGCACGCCGATCAACGAATTGTCGCTGATCGCCTTTCCGACGCGCACCTTGTTCGCGGAGAAGATCTCGGATTTCGACTTGATCATCTTCGACCGCTACGCGCAGGAAGGCATCCTGCCGCAGATGTATTTCGACAACATCACCGAATATGTCCGCAACGGCGGCGCGGTGATGCTGGCCTCCGGCCCGGACTACGCCTCCGACTCCAGCCTCTGGGGCACCTCGCTCGCCGACATCCTGCCGGCCGAGCCGACCGGCGGGGTGATCGAGCAGCCGTTCCGGCCGAAGGTCACCGATCTCGGCAAGCGCCATCCGGTGACGCGCGACCTGCCGGGATCGACCGTCGACCCGCCGGCCTGGAGCGAATGGTTCCGCACGGTGGAGACCACGCAGAAGGGCGGCACGGAGGTGATGTCCGGCGCCAAGGACGAGCCGCTCCTGGTGCTGTCGCGCCAGCAGAAGGGGCGGGTGGCGATGCTGCTGTCCGACCATGTCTGGCTGTGGGCGCGCGGCTTCGAGGGCGGCGGGCCCTATGTCGACCTGCTGCGGCGCCTGTCGCATTGGCTGATGAAGGAGCCGGACCTGGAGGAGGAGGCGCTCCGGGCCTCCGCGCGCGGCGCCGACCTCCTGGTCGAGCGCCAGACCATGGCCGACACCGCGGCGCCGGTGACCGTGACCGGGCCGACCGGCGAGCAGAGCCAGCTGCAGCTCAAGGAGGCCGAGCCCGGCCTGTGGCGCGGCACGTTCGCCACCAGAACCATGGGCCTGTGGCGCGTCACCGACGGCACGCTGACGGCGCTGGCCAATGTCGGGCCGGCCAATCCGCGCGAATTCCAGGAGGTGGTCTCGACCGAGGCGCGCCTGGCGCCGCTCACCGAGGAGACCCACGGCACGGTCCGCCGCGTCGCCGACCCCGCCGGCGGAAGCGGCGTCGTCGTGCCGCGCGTGGCGCTGGTGTCGACGGGCAGCAGCTTCGGCGGCGAGGGCTGGATCGGGTTCAAGCAGGCCGATGTCAGCGTGGTGCGCGGCGTCGGCGTGCTGCCGTTGTTCGGCGGGCTGCTCGGGCTGGCCTTGCTGCTCGGCGCGCTGGCGGCGATGTGGGCGCGGGAAGGCTGGGTGCCGCGGACGCGGTGAGGGGCGGAGGCGGGGCGGGCATGCGCAAGCTGCAGCGCCCGCGCGTCAGTCCTTCATCCTGCAGGTGACGGGACCATTGTCGAGCATGAGCTGGTTGCCGCCGGCATCGGTGACGATCTGGCCGATATAGAGGCCTTTCGCCTTGTCGCGCTGCGCCGAGATCACGACCCTCACGCGGGTGCTTTCCTCCGCATCCATTGCGACCAGAAGCAGATTGCCGTCGCGAAAGCTGAACAGCGTCACCTTGGACGGGTAGTCGAACTCGATCGACGGCAAGACGCCGGGCTTCTTCGGCACGTCGAAGGTGAGCTCCTGATCCTTGGGATAGGAGCAGGCGATCGATGTCGCAGCGGCGGAAGCCGCCCGAGGGACGATCAGCAGGGCAAGGCAGAGAATCGCGGCGCGCTTCATGGGCAGGCTCCGAGCTGGCACCTCTACTGGGGCCAAAGTCTACGACGCGAGAGCATCGATCGCGATCAAACCAGCAGGAGTGGCCGACCGGACGAGGTCGCCTGTGGGACCGGCGCCCCGAGACTGACGAGCGGAGCCGTAGCGCACTGCGCGCCGTACCGGCCAACACCCGATCACCCGTCCTTCCCCTTCCACGTCCGGCAGGGAAAGCGCCTGGCGATCCGGTTCAGCGCGCCGTCATGACCGAGCGCCGCGTCCCACTGGCTGACCATCAGCTTGTTCGGCTCGGCGACCGGCCGCAGGCCGTGCAGCACGGCGCCGGCCCGCTCCGGTGTCAGATAGCGCGCCAGCAGCCCGAGCCCGATCGCAGCCGAGCGGTGGACGCCCTGCATGCAGTGGATCAGCAGCCTGGCATCCGCGGGCAGCCCGTCCGTCCAGGCGCAGACGGCCGCCACGTGCTCGGGCGTCGGCGCCCGGCCTTCGTCCTCGTCCTCGACATCGTCGAAGAGGAGGGCGAGATGCCGGTCCTCGGGAATGCCCTGCATGGTCCTGAGCTTGATGGCAGGCTGGCGGATGGACAGGAGATGGGTCGTGCCCCAGGCCTGCCCGTGCTGGCGCGCCTCGTAGGCGCTGCAGACGCGGATGGCGCAGGTCCAGGCGTGCGGGTGCAAGCCTCCGTCCGTGAGCGGTGCGAACACGGCAGGTCTCCGATGTCGGAATGGCCGGAATCTGACATGGCGGGATTCCGGTGGTCAAGACGGTCAGCCCCTCCAGGCGAGGATATGCCCTGTCGCGAGGCATGCCGGACGCCGGCCCGGCATTGACGCGCCGCCCGCGTCGGCCCAAACCTCGGCCGCCACCCGGAGACGCGCCATGCCCTATCTCGCCGACCCCGGCCGCTATGCCGGCCTCGCCTATCGCCGCACCGGCCGCAGCGGCTTGCGGCTGCCGGTGATCTCCCTCGGGCTCTGGCAGAATTTCGGCGGCGTCGATGTCGCAGAGACCGGCCGGGCGATGGTCCGGCGCGCCTTCGACCGCGGCGTCACCCATTTCGACCTCGCCAACAATTACGGCCCGCCGCCGGGCTCGGCCGAGGAGCATTTCGGCGGGATCCTGGCGAGCGACCTGCAGCCCTATCGCGACGAGATCATCGTCTCGACCAAGGCCGGCTACGACATGTGGCCGGGGCCCTATGGCTCGCTGAACTCGCGCAAGAGCCTCCTCGCCAGCCTCGACCAGAGCCTGAAGCGCATGGGGCTCGACTATGTCGACATCTTCTATTCGCACCGGCCGGACCCGCAGACGCCGCTCGAGGAGACGATGGGGGCGCTCGACAGCGCCGTGCGCCAGGGCAAGGCGCTCTATGTCGGCCTGTCTTCCTATTCCCCCGAGCAGACGCGGCAGGCCGCCGGCATCCTCGCGGCGCTCGGCACGCCCTGCCTGATCCACCAGCCCTCCTATTCCATGATCAACCGCCATGTGGAGGGCGGGCTGCTCGACACGCTGGCCGAGCTCGGCATCGGCTGCATCGCCTTCTCGCCGCTGGCGCAGGGCCTGCTCACCGACAAATATCTCGCCGGCGTGCCGGCGGGCTCGCGCGTCACCCGCGGCGGCTCGCTCAGCGAGCGCATCCTGACACCGGACACGATCGCGCGCCTGAAGGGCCTCGACGCCGTGGCCCGGCGCCGCGGCCAGAGCCTGGCCGGGATGGCGATCGCCTGGGTGCTGCGCCAGCCGGCAATGACCTCGGCGTTGATCGGCGCGCGCACGGTGGAGCAGCTCGACGCCTGCCTCGATGCGGCGGACGGCCCGGGATTCTCGGCCGAGGAGCTCGCCGAGATCGACCGCCACGCCCTCGACGGCGGCGTCGACCTATGGACCCGGGCGCGGGGGTAGGCGGGCCGGGCTCAGCGCTTCGGGCGGGCCTTGGCGGCCAGCGGGAGGTCGTCGAACAGGAGCGGGGCGTCGCCGGTGCGGGCCCGCTCGATGGTGAGGATCCTGAGCTTGGTCTCGACCCCGCCATTGGCGGAGAAGCCGCCGGTGCGCCCGCCGGCTGCCAGCACGCGGTGGCAGGGCACGATGACGGCGACAGGGTTCTGGCCGAGCGCCTGGCCGACGGCGCGCGCCGCGCCGGGGTCGCCCAGCCGGGCCGCGACCTCGCCATAGGTCAGCGTCTCGCCGGGCGGAATGGCGCGCGCCACGTCGTAGACGCTGCGGTGGAAGGGCGGCACGCCGTCGAGGTCGAGCGCGATGGCGGAAAGATCGCCGCGACCGCTGGCGAGCAGGGCGCGCACGGCCTCGATCGCCGCCGCCACCGCCGCTGACGGCGGGCTCTCGACGGCCTGGGGAAAACGCGCCTTCAGGCGCGCGCCGGTGCGGGCGGCGCTCGCCTCTGGCAGCTGCAGGCCGACGATGCCGCGCGCGCTCCAGGCAAGGGCGCAGGGGCCGATGGCCGTGTCGAAGACGGTGAATCCCTGGGAGTCCATGGGCGCCGACCATAGCATCCGCCGGCCGGATCGGCCACGGTGGGCTCGCGAGGCGCCGGGACCGGGATGGGGCCCGGCCATGGACGCGGGAGAGACCGGCATGCCGATGATACGGGTGGAGCTGCTGGACGGGCGCACCGTCGAGCAGAAGCGCGAATTCGCCGCGGCGGTGACGCAGGAGGCGGTGAGGGTGCTGCGCTGCCCGGCCGAGGCGGTCGACGTGGTGTTCGTCGACGTCAGGCACCACGACTGGGCGACCGGCGGCCGGCTGGCTTCCGACCCGCAGGACTGAGGCGCTCCCGCGGGCTACCCGCCCCCCGTCAGGCCGGCGACGACGTCGGCGGCACGGGCCACCACGCCGAAGACGCCGTCCTCGACCGTGACCATGTGCACGGCGGCGGCATGGGCGTAGGCGTCGCCGCTGGCGCAGGCGTCCTCGACGAGCAGGCACTGGAAGTTGCGGTCGGCGGCTTCCCGCAGGGTGGTGGTGACGCAGACGTCGGTGGTGCAGCCGGTGAAGAGGATGTGGGTGATGCCCCTGGCCCTGAGCACGTGCTCGAGGTCGGTATGGGTGAAGGCGCCGTTGGCGGTCTTGTCGACGATGACGTCCTCGCCCGCGACCGCGATCTCGGGCACGATGGCAAAGCCCGGCGCGGAGCGCAGCAGCACGTCGGTGCCCTCCAGGCCGGCCCGGCGCCGGCGCCAGCGTTCGTAGTCTGTCATGTCGGCGAGGTCGGCGCGGTAGCCCTGGCGGGTGTGCACGATGAGGCAGCCGGCGGCGCGGGCCGCGGCGATGACCGCGTTGACCGCCGGCAGGATGGCGCGCAGCGGCGCGGGGTCATAGCCCTTGCGGGCGAAATAGCCCTGGCCCGACAGGAAGTCGACCTGCATGTCGATGACGAGCAGCGCCGTCCGCTCCGGACGGAGCCGCCCGTCATAGGGATAGTCGAACGGCCGGGCGGCGATCTGTCGGGACTCGGGCATCGGTGCGGCTCCCCCAAGGAGGCAAGAGTGCACGCTCGTGCCGGACGAGTCGATTCCCGACGTGCCGCGCGCGGGATCAGGCCGTGTGCCTGGCGACCCAGGCGGTGAAGGCCTTGCCGTAGGCGACGAGGAAGTCGCTCGTGCCCTCGTTGGCGAGCGCGTCTCCTTCGAACAGGCTGCCGGTGCCGCCGATATAGGCTTCCGGCTGGTCGAGCGTCGGCATGGCCAGGAAGGAGAGGGACTGGCGCAGGTGATGGTTGGCGCCGAAGCCGCCGATGGCGCCGATCGAGGTCGAGACCACGCCGGCGGGCTTGCCGATCAGCACGCCCTGGCCATAGGGGCGCGAGCCGACGTCGACGGCGTTCTTCAGGACGGCCGGCACCGAGCGGTTGTACTCGGCCGTGACGAACAGCACGGCGTCGGCCGCCTTGATCTCGTTGCGGAAGGCGACCCACTCGGCCGGCGGCTGGGCCTCGAGGTCCTGGTTGAAGAAGGGCAGGTTGCCGATCTCCACGAAGGTGAAGGCGAGGTCGGGGGTGAGGGCGGCGAGGGCCTTGGCGACCTTGCGGCTGAAGGATTCCTTGCGCAGGCTGCCGACGAGGACGGCAACGGTCTTCTGGGCGGGCATGGTGGCTCCGAATGGCTTGCGGCGGGTGCCCGGACGGCACCCCGGCTTCGCCATATGCCGGCAAAGCGCGGCGCTTTCCAACAGCCGCGATCGCGACGAGGCCTTGCAGTTTTGCAAAGGCCGCCGATTCGACTCTTTCGCAGGCCGGGCCTAGACTTAACCCCCCTCATCCAAGGGACGGACCATGCGCAGCACCGACGCTCGTCCAAGGGATCTGGCCCGCAAGCACGCCAGCCGCCGCGCCGAGCCGGAGGACGGCTTTCGCCGCGAGACCTTCACGCTGCCGCGTGAGGAGGCGCGGGCGCATGCGCGCGACCTGTTCGCGCGCTATCCCAAGGCAGCCTACATGACCGAGATCGAATATTGGGAGGAGCTGCCCGACGGGCGGATCTGCGTCACCATGCGCCGCCTGCCGGCAGCGGACTAGGGAACGGCGGCGCCTGCCGGCGGCGGACTGAGGAACGCCCTCGGGAGAGGGCGTTCCGTCGAGAGGGGACGGTCGGGAGGCTGGGTTACGCCACCGCCTTGGAATGCTCCTCGTCTTCCTCTTCCTCCTCGTCTTCCTCTTCGTCGTCTTCCTCGTCCTCGGCCTCGTCGTCCTCGACCTCGACCAGGTCGAGGGCCAGGAACGGCAGCGTATCGCGGAAGAGGTCGCCCTCCTCGCCCATCCAGACGCAGACCGCGTCCGTATCCTTGACCTCGACCACGGTCATCGGCTGACCGCCCGACTTCAGCACCACCACGTCTCCAGCCTTGATCATCGCCGCCTCCTGTTGCGTGCGCCAGCCAGGATGTTCGAACTCCGCCCGCGGACGGCCTCGAAAATCCTGATCAATCTCAATGGATTAGACGAATCTCTCAAATCGGAGCCACGGTCCGTCCCGAGAGATTCGACTGAGGAGCCTAGGGCGCTTGCATGACGGCGCGACGAAGGCCCTCACGGCCATTTCACCACGGGCGGCAGCGAGGACAGGATCGAATCGACATTGCCGCCCGTTCGCAGGCCGAACAGGGTGCCGCGGTCGTAGATCAGGTTGAACTCGACATAGCGCCCGCGCCGCACCAGCTGCTCCTCGCGCTCGGCCTCGCTCCAGGGCGTCGCGACATTGCGCTGCACCAGGCCGGGATAGACGCCGAGAAAGGCCTCGCCCACGGCGCGGGTGAAGGCGAAATCGGCGTCCCAGTCGCCCGAGCTCAGCCAGTCGTAGAAGATGCCGCCGATGCCGCGCGGCTCGTTGCGGTGCTTGAGGAAGAAATACTCGTCGCACCAGGCCTTGAACCGGGCGTGGTCGGCGACGGCATGGGCATCGCACGCCGCCTTCAGCGCGGCGTGGAAGGCGATGCTGTCGGGATCGTCCTGGCTGCGCCGGCGCTCCAGCACCGGGGTGAGGTCGGCCCCGCCGCCGAACCAGGCCTTGGACGTCACCACGAAGCGGGTGTTCATGTGCACGGCCGGCACATTGGGATTGTGGAGATGGGCGATCAGCGAGATGCCCGAGGCCCAGAAGCGCGGGTCATCGGCGGCGCCGGGGATGTCCTTGCGGAATTCCGGCGAGAACTCGCCGAACACCGTGGAGCAGTGCACGCCGACCTTCTCGAAGACGCGGCCGTGCATCAGCCCCATCACCCCGCCGCCGCCGGGCAGGCCGGAATGGTCGGTGCGCTCCCAGGGCCTGCGCTCGAAGCGGCCCGGCGGCCGGTCGGCCAAGGGCATGGTCGCCGGCAGCGCGTCCTCGATGGCCTCGAAGGCGGCGCAGATCCGGTCGCGCAGCGCTTCGAACCAGGCGCGGGCCGCCGCTTTCCTGGCTTCGATGTCGGGGGGCAGGGAGGTGTCGGTCACGGCAGGGGTTCCGTCTCGCAGGCGGGAGCCTCGAGCCGGGATGCGATCCCGGTCGAGGATATCCCGCCAAGGCCTTGAACGGCCGGGGCTCTTCGCGCGCTGCCCGGCCCGGGCGGCGCCCGCCGGCAGCCATTCGTTGCGCCGCACCATAGTGTCACGAGGCCGCCGAGGCGAGGGCGGCGAGCGCGCCGGTCTGCCGCAGCGCCTCGCCGAGCACCATGGCCGCCGCGACGGCGACGTTGAGCGAGCGCAGGCCCGGGCGCATCGGCACCAGGAGCCGGGCGTCGGCGGCCGCGTGCACCGCGTCGGGCACGCCGGCGGATTCGCGCCCGACCATCACGACGTCGTCGGCGTCGAAGGCGAACTCGGCATAGGGCAGGGCGGCCCGGGTCGAGAGCAGGACGAGGCGGCGTCCGCGCCCCCGCCGCCAGTCCTCGAAGGCGGCGAAGGAGACGTGGCGCGTGATGGCGATGCGGTCGAGATAGTCCATGCCGGCGCGGCGGAAGGCGCGGTCGGAGACCGGGAAGCTGGCGGGCTCGACGATGGCCGCCTCGACGCCGAGGCAGGCGCACAGGCGCAGCATGGTGCCGGCGTTCTGCGGAATGTCGGGCTGGTAGAGAGCGAGCGTGAGCATTGCGCGCGATTCTTAAGGAGGCCGCTGCGGCTTGTCGACGCGTCGGCGGATTGTGGCAGCCATGCGGCAGCCCCGGCGTCCTGATGCGACATAGCGCCTTGCGGTCATGTGCGATCTAGACAACTTCGCAACAGGATGGCATGAGCCGAAGCATCGGAGTTGCCCCCGTTTCGCCGTGATCTGGGAGGTCGCGACGATAGGGAGTTGAGTCCAAAGATGGGTGGCCGCGGCTTCGGGCCCTGGCACGCCCGGCGTTCCGGTTCGGGGCCGGGGCGGGTGCAAAGAAGGATCGAGCCGTGGCTTCCACGCACGACACCACCATACCGGTCAGCCGCAGGGATATCATCTATGTCGCCACCGGCGCCGTCGGCGCCGTGGGGGTGGCGAGCGCGATCTGGCCCTTCATCAGCCAGATGAATCCCGACCAGGCGACGATCGCCGCGGGCGCCCCCGTCGAGGTCGACCTGACGCCGATCGTCGAGGGCCAGGAGATCAAGATCTTCTGGCGCGGCAAGCCGATCTATGTGCGCCACCGCACGCCTGTCGAGATCAAGGCCGCCGAGGACGTCGACGTCGCGACGCTGCGCGACCCGCAGCCCGATTCCGATCGCGTCAAGAAGGACAAGTCGCAATGGCTGGTCGTCATCGGCATCTGCACGCATCTGGGCTGCGTGCCGATCGGCTACGAGGGTGACTACAAGGGCTGGTTCTGCCCCTGCCACGGCTCGCAGTACGACACGTCCGGCCGCATCCGGCAGGGGCCGGCGCCGCTGAACCTGTACATTCCGCCCTACGCCTTCGAGGGCGACGCCAAGATCGTCATCGGTTGACGCCGATTTCAGACCCAAGAAAACCAGCCAAGGTCATGAACTCATGAGCGGACCGTCGACCTGGACTCCCAAGAGCGCCATCGGGCGCTGGTTCGAAAGCCGCCTGCCGATCGGCGGCCTCGTCCATTCCTCCTTCATCGCCTATCCCACGCCCCGCAACCTGAACTACTGGTGGACCTTCGGCGCCATCCTGTCGTTCATGCTGGTGGCGCAGATCGTCACCGGCGTGGTCCTGGTGATGCACTACACGCCCGAGGCGACGATGGCCTTCTCCTCCGTCGAGCACATCATGCGCGACGTGAACTATGGCTGGCTGATCCGCTACCTGCACTCCAACGGCGCCTCGATGTTCTTCCTCGCCGTCTACGTGCACATCTTCCGCGGCATGTATTACGGCTCCTACAAGGCCCCGCGCGAGGTGCTCTGGCTGCTCGGCGTGGTGATCTTCCTCCTGATGATGGCGACCGCCTTCATGGGCTACGTGCTGCCCTGGGGCCAGATGTCGTTCTGGGGCGCCACCGTCATCACCAACCTGTTCAGCGCCCTGCCGGTCATCGGCGACCCGATCGTCACCTGGCTGTGGGGCGGCTATTCCGTCGGCAATCCGACCCTCAACCGCTTCTTCTCCCTGCACTACCTCCTGCCGTTCATGCTGGTCGGCGTGGTGGCGCTGCATGTCTGGGCCCTGCATGTCGTCGGGCAGAACAACCCTGACGGCGTCGACGTGAAGTCGCCCAAGGACACCGTGGCCTTCACGCCCTACGCGACGCTGAAGGACGCGTTCGGCGTCGCCTGCTTCCTGATCTTCTACAGCTGGTTCGTGTTCTACATCCCGAACTATCTCGGCGATGCCGTGAACTACGTGCCGGCCGATCCGGGCGTCACCCCGCAGCACATCGTGCCGGAATGGTACTTCCTGCCCTTCTACGCCATCCTGCGCGGCATCCCGGACAAGCTCAGCGGCGTGCTGCTGATGTTCGGCGCCATCGTCATGCTGGCGCTGCTGCCCTGGCTCGACACGTCCAAGGTGCGCTCGGCGAACTACCGGCCGCTCTACCGCCAGTTCATCTGGATCTTCGGCGCGGTGGTCGTGGGCCTGGGCTATCTCGGCTCCCAGCCGCCGGAAGGGGGCTACGTCATCGCCTCGCGCATCCTGACCGTGCTCTACTTCGCGCATTTCCTGATCGTGCTGCCGGTGCTCGGCCTGGTGGAAAAGACCAAGCCGCTGCCGGCCTCGATCGCCGACGCGGTGCTGGCCCGCTCCAAGGGGGCTGCGCCGGTGAGCGTGGGCGCTGCCGCGGCGCCGCAGACCAAGGGCTGAGGCAGGCTTGAGAGAGATGACGATGTCGAAGTTGAACCTGTCTCGCCTCACCACCCTGGCCCTCGGCATGGCGCTGGCGCTCGGCACCGCCGCCCTGCCGGCCCGGGCCGAGGAGGAGGCCACGCCCCAGCGCCTGAGCTGGAGCTTCTGGGGCCCGTTCGGCTCCTACGACCAGGCGCAGCTGCAGCGCGGCTTCAAGGTCTATCGCGAAGTCTGCTCGGCCTGCCACAGCCTGCACCGCGTCGCCTTCCGCAACCTGTCGGACCCGGGCGGCCCGGCCTTCACCGAGGGCCAGGTCAAGGCGCTGGCGGCCGAATACGACGTGCCGGGCGAGCCCGACGACAAGGGCGAGGTCAACCCGCGCAAGGGCCGGCCGGCGGACTATTTCCCGCTGGTCTTCGCCAACGACAACGCCGCGCGCGCCGCCAACAACGGCGCCATTCCGCCTGACATGTCGCTGCTCGCCAAGGCGCGCGGCGAATCGCCCGGCTTCCCTGGCTTCATCTTCGACATCTTCCGGCAGTACCAGGAAGGCGGGCCGGACTATATCCATGCGCTGATCACCAACGGCTATCTCGACGAAGCCAAGGGCGAGAAGCCGCCGGAGGGCGTCAAGGTTCCGGACGGCGCGCATTACAACAAGATCTTCCCGGCGCCGCATTTCATCGCCATGGCCAAGCCGATCAGCGACGGCCAGGTGGAATATACCGATGGCACGCCGCAGACCGTGGATCAGTACACCCGCGACGTCGCCGCCTTCCTGATGTGGGCGGCGGAGCCGAAGCTGGAGGAGCGCAAGCGCACCGGCTTCAAGGTGATCCTCTTCCTGGTCGTGCTGTCGGGCCTGCTCTACTTCACCAAGAAGCGGGTGTGGTCGGCGGTCGGCGCGCATTGAGCGCCGCGGCGATAGTTGAGCTTACGAAGGGCCCCGGACGGGGCCCTTCTCGCATGGGGAGGCGGTGACATGGCCAAGGCGGTGCTCGGCATCGTCGGCGGCTCGGGCATCTACGACCTGCCGGGCCTCGCCGACGTCGAGGAGGTCCGGCTGGCCAGCCCCTGGGGCGAGCCGTCGGATGCGCTGCGCATCGGGCGCATCGGCCTGACCAAGGTGGTGTTCCTGTCGCGGCACGGGCGCGGGCACCGGCTGTCGCCCTCCGACATCGATTATCGCGCCAATATCGACGTCCTGAAGCGGGCTGACGTGACCGACCTCGTCTCGCTCACCGCCGTCGGTTCGTTCCGGGAGGACTTGCCGCCGGGGACCTTCGTGCTGGTCGACCAGTTCGTCGACCGCACCCACCGGCGCGAGAGCTCCTTCTTCGGCCGCGGCTGCGTCGCCCACGTGTCGATGGCCCATCCGGTGGCGCCGCGGCTGCAGGAGCGCGTCGCGGCCGCCGCCGATGCCGAGGGCATCGCGGTCACGCGCGGCGGCACCCTGGTCTGCATCGAGGGTCCGCAGTTCTCCAGCCGGGCCGAGAGCGAGACCTACCGGGGGCTGGGCTATGCCGTGATCGGCATGACGGCCATGCCCGAGGCCAAGCTCGCCCGCGAGGCGGAGATCGCCTATGCCTCGATCGCCATGGTCACGGATTTCGACTGCTGGCACCCCGGGCACGACCATGTCTCGGCCGCGGCGGTGGTGGCGGTCATGGCCGCCAACGCCGAGCGGGCCCGCCGCCTGGTGGCGCGGGTGGCACGCGATTTCCCGGCCGAGCACGAGCCCTGTCCGGCGGGCTCCGACCGGGCGCTCGACCATGCGATCATGACGGCGCCGGCGGCGCGCGACCCCGCGCTCCTCGCCAGGCTCGACGCCGTCGCCGGTCGTGTGCTGGGCTGACCGGCGGGCATGGTTTCGACGCAATCGCCTGCTGCAAAGGGCGGGGTCTTGGCGCGGAGGTCGGGATGGCACGTCGGCTGATCGCCACGCGGCGCACGGTGCTCGGCGCCATGCTCGCCGGCCTGGCGCCCTTCCGGCCCGGCGCTGCGCTTTCCGCGCCATCCGTGCCACCCCTGATCACCACCGACTATGCGCAGGCGCGCACGCAGTTCCGCACGCAACTGACGCGGCGCGGCCCGGCGCCGGACGAGGGCGACCCGCTGACCGCGCCGCCGGGGGCGGTGCGCCTCGCTTATCGCTCGGGCGCGCTGGAGCTCGCCGCCTGGGTGTCGGAGGAGGCGACGCGTCCGGGCAAGCGGCCGGCGCTGCTGTTCCTGCACGGCGGCAATGCCCTGAGCACGGATCATTGGGACCTGACGCTGCCCTATCGCCTGTCCGGCTATGTCGCCATGGTGCCGGCGCTGCGCGGCGAGAACGGCCTGCCCGGCGCCTTCTCCGCCTTCTACAACGAGACCGACGACGTGCTCGCCGCCGCGGACCTCTTCGCCGGCCTGCCGGGCGTCGACCGCGACCGCCTCTTCCTGGCCGGCCACAGCATCGGCGCCACCCAGGCCCTGCTCGCCGCCATGAGCTCGCGGCTGTTCCGCGGCGCCACCACCTTCTCCGGCAATCCGGATGCCGCCGCCTTCTTCCGGCGCTTCCCCGAGGAGGTCTGCTTCGACACGCACGACGTGCGCGAGTTGCAGATGCGCTCGGCGCTGTGCTTTGCCACCAGCTTCAAGTGCCCGGTGCGCATCCTGCACGGCAGCGAGGAGACACGTCTCGCCGAGCCGAGCCGCCTGACCGCCGAGCGCGCCCGGGCGGCAGGGCTGGACGTGCAGGCTGCCGCCGTGCCGGGCGACCATTTCACCGCCCTGCGCGACGAGATCCGCGGCAGTATTACGTTCTTCGGGCTGCTGTAGTCCTGTCGCATCGCTCGGCGTTGCCGCTCGCGCCACTCCATCTTATTTGATAAGAACAGATATTATCCGTGGAGGCGGGAGGGGCCATGACGACCGTGACGATTTCCCTGCCGGAGGCGCTGAAGTCCTTCGTCGATGCGCAGGTGGCGGGCGGCGGCTATGGCAATGTGAGCGAATATTTCCGCAGCCTGCTGCGGGAGGCCCAGGCCCGCGAGCGCGATGCGCGGCTCGAAGCTCTTCTGCTGGCCGGGCTGCAGCAGGAGGGCACCCAGACCATCGATGCGCAATTCTGGACCGACCTGCGCAAGGAGGCCGCCAAGCGCCTCGCCCGCCCCGCAGATGGAAAAGCCGTGCCGTGACGCCGATCATCCGGTCGGCCGCTCGCGATGACATTCTTCGGCAATATGGCTGGTATCTCGACGATGCCGGCGCCACCGTGGCCGAGCGGTTCCTGAACGCGGTCCAGACGTCGGTCGACATCGTGACGAGCCAACCCGGCATCGGCGCGCCGCGCTTCCTCGCCAATCCGTTGCTGGCAGGGCTGCGGTCCTGGCCGGTGAAGGGATTTGCGGCTTTGCGGATCTACTATCTCGTGCAGCCCGAGCATGTGATCGTCGTGCGCATCCTGCACGGCCAGCGGGACGTGGGCGCCATTCTCGAGGATCAGTCTCCGGATGAGCCGGTTTGATCCGGGCTCGTCGAACCGCCGTCGCGTCCGGTGCGCCTCTCGGCAGTTGATTTTTGCCCGCTCTGCCTGTATGTCCCGCGCGTCCGCGACCAGACACCCCTGGAGGCAAAGCGGACGGATGGCCGCCGTTCGGCGGTCCTTTTGTTTCGATCCTGAGGATTCCACCATGTCCGCTGTCAAGCAGATTACCGCTACGGCGCGCGAGCGTGTCGGCAAGGGGGCCGCACGTGCCGTTCGCCGTTCCGGCAAGATTCCCGCCGTCATCTACGGCGCCGGCAAGCCCCCCCTGCCCATCGCTCTCGACGACAAGACGATGACTCTTCTCGTCTATGCCGGTCACTTCCTGACCACGGTCTTCGAGATCGACGTCGCCGGCGAGAAGACCCGCGTCATCCCGCGCGACTATGCTCTCGATCCGGTCAAGGACACGGTCGAGCATGTCGACTTCCTGCGCATCTCGGTCGGCGAGCGGATCCGCGTCGACGTGCCGGTGCATGCGGTCAACGCCGGCGCCTCGCCGGGCGTGAAGCGCGGCGGCTCGGTGAACATCGTCACCCATACCGTGACCGTGCTGGCCCCGGCCGACGCCATCCCCGGATCGATCGACGTCGACGTCTCGGCGCTCGACATCAACGAATCGCTGCACATCTCGCAGATCGCGCTGCCCGCCGGCGTGAGCTCGGCGACGCAGGGCGACCTGACGCTGGTCTCGATCGTGCCGCCGACGACGGAGACGGAAGCCGCTCCGGCCGCCGACGCCGCTGCGGCCGCTCCGGCGCCGGAGAAGAAGTAACGGCTCCGGCCCGTCCGCGACGATCGGACGAGGCCGGCGCCCTTATCCCAATCCCGAGCGATGCGAGGGCCGGATACGTTCCGCTCCTCGCATTTGCATTTGGGCCATCGGCGTCGCAGCGTCAGGGGACCCCATGCGTCTCTTCGTCGGCCTGGGCAATCCGGGCCCCAGATATGCCGGCAACCGGCACAATATCGGGTTCATGGCGCTGGACGAGATCGCTCGCCGGCATCGTTTCGCGCCCTGGCGGGCGCGTTTCCAGGGCGAGGTGAGCGAGGGCAGCCTCGGCGCCGAGCGCGTGCTGCTGCTCAAGCCCATGACCTTCATGAACGAGAGCGGCCGTGCCGTCGGCGAGGCCATGCGCTTCTACAAGGTGGGCGTCACCGACGTGTTCGTCTTCCACGACGAGCTCGACCTGGCACCGGCCAAGCTCAGGGTCAAGCGCGGCGGCGGCAATGCCGGGCACAATGGCCTGCGCTCGATCACCGCCCATTGCGGCAACGAATATTGGCGGGTGCGCCTGGGCATCGGCCATCCCGGCGACAAGGCGCTGGTCTATTCCTACGTGCTCAACGACTTCGCCAAGGCCGAGATGCCCTGGGTCGAGGATCTCGCCACCGCCTGCGCCGATTTCGCCGAGCTGCTGGCCGACGGCGACGATCCGAGCTTCCAGAACAAGGTGCACCTGTTCATGGCCGCCCACGGTCATGATGCGGTGAAGCGCGTCGGCGAGAAGACGGAGGGCTGAGGCGGCGCTCCGCCCCGGCGGGTTGCGCGCTCTTCCCCTCAGGGGCTATGCAGCAGGATCATTTCACCGGCGCCGCCGGGAAGGACGACATCCGGTCGTCCTCGCAGCGGCCGCCGGCAAAGCGACGGACTTCCCATGGGCTTCAAATGCGGCATCGTCGGCCTGCCGAACGTCGGCAAGTCGACCCTCTTCAACGCGCTGACGCAGACGGCGGCGGCGCAGGCGGCGAACTATCCCTTCTGCACCATCGAGCCGAATGTCGGCGACGTGGCGGTGCCGGACGAGCGGCTGGAGAAGCTCGCGGCCATCGCCAGGTCCGCCCAGATCATCCCGACGCGGCTCACCTTCGTCGATATTGCCGGGCTGGTGCGCGGCGCCTCCAAGGGCGAGGGGCTCGGCAACCAGTTCCTCGCCAATATCCGCGAATGCGACGCGATCGCCCATGTCGTCCGCTGCTTCGAGGACAGCGACATCACCCATGTCGAGGGCAAGATCGACCCGATCGCCGACATCGAGACCATCGAGACCGAGCTGATGCTGGCCGACCTCGACAGCCTGGAGAAGCGCGTCGTCGCCATCGAGAAGAAGGCGCGTGGCGGCGACAAGGAGGCCAAGGAGCAACTCGACCTCGTCACCCGCGCCCTGGTGCTGCTGCGCGAGGGCAAGCCGGCCCGCCTCGTCGAGGTGAAGCCGGAGGAGCGCCGCGCCTTCGACATGCTGCAGCTGCTCACCGCCAAGCCGGTGCTTTACGTCTGCAATGTCGAGGAAGCCTCCGCCGACGAGGGCAACGCCTATTCCGAGCGCGTCGCCGGCCGAGCCCGGGAGGAGGACGCGGTCGCCGTGGTGGTGTCGGCCAAGATCGAGAGCGAGATCGCGGTGCTGCCGACGGAGGAGCAGCGCGACTATCTCGACGCCATCGGCCTCGCCGAGCCCGGGCTCAACCGGGTGATCCGCGCCGGCTATGCCCTGCTCCAGCTCGTCACCTATTTCACCGTCGGCCCGAAGGAGGCGCGCGCCTGGACCATCACCCGGGGCACGCGCGGGCCGCAGGCGGCTGGCGTCATCCATTCCGACTTCGAGAAGGGCTTCATCCGCGCCGAGACCGTCGCCTATGCCGATTATGTCGCGCTGAACGGCGAGGCGGGCGCCAAGGAAGCCGGCAAGTTCCGCCTCGAGGGCAAGGACTATGTCGTCGCCGACGGCGACGTGCTGCATTTCCGCTTCGCCAACTGAGGCGCCGCGGCGGCGCTCAGGGCACGAGGACGACGAGGGCCTGCTCCCGCTCGTCACGCGGTCGCGACATGGATGCGATGGCCAGCCGGCGAGCCGATCATGGCATCCAGCTTCGGGCCCCGCTCACGATCGACACGGGGCTCGCGGAATCGCATGGGGCGAACCGGCCCTGGCGCTGCACGCGGCATCGTCAATAGCCGAGCGCGCAGCCGTCCTTCCGAGGGTCGGAGCCGGCGGTGAGGGTGCCGGCCTCCCAGTCGATGCTGATCGCCTGACCGCCTCCATGCGGCTCGTAGCTGACGAGCGTCCTGTGCCCGCGGTCCTGAAGCCCGGCAAGGGCGGCGGCTGGAATCCCGCGCTCGGCGGCCACCATGCCGGCCTCGTGGAACACCCGCGGCGCATCCAGGGCCGCCTGCGGGTCGAGGCCGAAATCGATCATGTTGGTCAGCAGATGCGCATGTCCGAAGGGCTGGAAATCCCCACCCATCACCCCGAACGGCATCATCACGCGGCCGTTGCGCAGGGCCATCCCCGGCATGATGGTGTGCATCGGCCGCTTGCGCGGAGCGATGCGATTGGGATGCGACGGGTCGAGCGTGAAGCATGCCCCCCGGTTCTGCAGGACGACGCCCGAGGCCGGCGCGACGATCATGCTTCCGAACGAGGCGTAGGTCGAGTTGATGAAGCTCGCCGCGTTCCGGTCGCGATCCACCACGCACAGATAGACCGTGTCACTCTTGCGCAGCCGGGGCGGCGGCAGGTCGACCATTGCGCGACGCGGATCGATCCGGGCCCGCAGCTCCCGCGCGTGGCCGGCTGACAGAAGCTCCTCGACCGGAACCGATGCCTGCGCAGGGTCGGCCACGAAGGCATTGCGATCGGCATAGGCGAGACGGGCCGCCTCGATCTCCAGATGAAGCCGTTCTGCCCCGAACGGGTCGAGGCCCGCCATGTCGAAGCCGTCGAGGATGTTCAGCATGATCAGGGCCGTGATCGCCTGATTGCTCGGCGGCAGCTCGAACACATCGACGCCGCGATAGCGTGTCGAGATCGGCGTCGTGTATTCGCCCGCCGCCGTGGCGAAATCGTCGAGCGTGTGCAGGCCGCCGCGGCTGCGCAGCGCCGACACCATGTCTTCGGCAATCGGCCCTTCATAGAAGGCTTTCCGGCCGGACGCCGCGACCGCCCGCAAGGTGGCTCCGAGCGCGGGCTGCACATGCCTGTCGCCGGGCCTCGGCGGCCGTCCCCAGGGCAGCAGCGTACGCGCCGCGTCGGCATCGGTGCGGAGCGCCTCGGCGCAAGCCGCCCAGTCGAACGCCACCCGGTCGGCGATCAGGTAGCCTTCCTCCGCATAACGGATCGCCGGCCCAAGGAGACGATCCAGCCCCCGCGTTCCATGATCCGCGGCCAGCCTCGCCCAGGCATCGATCACGCCGGGAATCGTCACGCTGTGGGGGCCGTCCTGCGGCATGTCGCGAATGCCGCGCTCGTGGTACCAGTCCGGCGACGCGGCGGCCGGCGCTCGTCCGGAGCCGTTGTACGCGATGATGCCGGGACCGCCACCGGGGGCGTAGAGCATGAAGGCGTCCCCGCCGATGCCCGTCGACTGCGGCTCGACGACGGCGAGCACGGCTGCGGCCGTGATCGCCGCATCGATGGCGTTGCCGCCTTCGCGCAAGACCTCGATGGCGGCAAGAGTGGCGAGGGGATGCGAGCTGGCCGCGGCCGCCTCGCTCGCATGGATCGGGGAGCGCCCCGGCAGATGGAAGTCACGCATGGGAAAGCAGCTTTACCTCTTTGCTCTCGCGCGGCGCGCGCCCGGCATGCACGGCCGGGCGCGCTGTGCTCTCTACTGCAGCATCAGCTTCTCGAAGCCATATTTCGCCATCAGCGATCTGTAGGCTCCGTCCGCCTTCATGCCGTCGAACGCCTTGGTGAGCGCCTTGGTCAGGTCCGGGTCGTCCTTGCGCAGGCCGATGCCGGCATTGATATGGTTGAAGGGCTCGCCGGCCAGCTCGAACAGCTCGGGGGCCTGGAAGATGTAATAGGCCGAAATCTCGATGCTGGTGCCGTAGGCCTGGGTCTGGTCGATCCGCAGCGATTGCAGGGCGTCGACTTCCTTCGGGAACACGACGATGTCGATCGGTGCCTTTCCGGCTGCCTTGAGCTTCTCGTTCTCCTGCTCGGCTATCGACTGGATCGTCGTGCCGTTGCTCACCGACATCTTCAGCCCGGACAGGTCGTCGAGCGTCTTGATGCCGCGAGGATTGCCCTTGCGGGTGAGGACGGTTTGCGACGACGACATGTAGTCGATGAAATCGACCACTTCGCGCCGCTTGGGACGGTTGTACAGCCCGGAGATGATCGCATCGCAGTGCTTGGCCAGCAGCGCCGGAATGATGCCGTCGAACTGGACGTCTTTCCAGACAGCCTTCACGCCGAGACGGCGCGCCAGATCCTCACCGAAGTCGATCTCGAGGCCGACGAGCTTGCCGTCCTCCTTGTAGTAGGACAGCGGCGGCGCGCCGACCGCGGCGCAATAGACGATCTGCTGGGCCTTGGCGATGTCGGCCGGCGGCGTCACCTCCTGCGCCGCCGCCGGGCCGCAGGAAAGGCCTGCGGCAAGGAGGAAGGCCCCCGTGAGGAGCCAGCGGCCTCCGGCCCTGCCGGCGCCATGGCGATTCTTCGAAGTCATCGCAGTCCCCTGTTGATGCGCGTCGCGGATGATGCGCGTAATGGACGGATAGGGGGCACGCGGTCGCAACGAGCGGTCGCGCCGGTGCCTTATTGATAATATCATTATAATGAATTGTGGAAAATCCGAAAGTCAAATACATTTTATGAGCAGGGACTGATATCTTTTTAATCGCCTCGTGCATCGGAGCGGTCGTCGTCCCGGATGCCGGCGGGAGGGCGGTGGATTTCTCCTCCCCGCGGCCGGAACTCGGCTGTTGCCGTCGTGTTGCGATTGACAGATCGTAAATTCATTATAATGATATTGGCGCCGCAAGCGGTCGAGCAGGCAGGGTCTCGGGACCGGTGCGCTCGTGCAGATCGCTCATCTTCCGAAGCCCGCAGGACACGATGAAGACGGTGGGGCATCGAACAATGGTTTCGCTTATGGCGAAGAGGCCCATAGATGGTATTCAGCTGGTCGGTATTCTTCCATTATCTGCTCGAGCCTTCTCAGATATATTTGAATGGGCTTTTTCTTACGCTGAGCATAACGATCGTATCTGAAGCATTTGGGACAATCATAGGCCTCGCCATAGCTATGATGCGCCTGTCGTCGCATAGGGCGTTGTCGGGTTTTGCCCAATTATACGCCTGGATCTTTCGTGGCACACCACTACTTGTTCAGGTTGTGTTCATATATACCGCACTCGCGGCGGCTGGAATCTTTCGCTTTCAAGATATAGACATCGGGTTCTTGACGATTCCCGGCAATATTCAGGCCGGCATCGTGGCGCTCAGCCTCAACGAGGCCGCCTATATGGGCGAAATCATCCGCGCCGGGATCATGGCGGTGGACAAAGGCCAGCGGGAAGCCGCCCAGTCGCTCGGCATGCCGCCCGCCCTGCTGATGCGCCGGATCGTCCTGCGGCAGGCCGCGCGCATCATCATTCCGCCACTCGGGAACAACATCAACGGCATGCTCAAGAACACAACGCTGTTGAGCGTCATCGGCGTGCCGGAGCTTCTGCTCGCCACACAGATGGTGACATCAGCGACCTTCCGCGTGTTCGAGCTATATGCCGTCGTGGCGATCTATTATCTTACCTTGACCACGCTGTGGTCTGTCGTGCAGGCACGCATAGAGACGTACTTTGACAAACCTTACAGCAATCGCGTTCAGCGGGCCTCAGCCGGCGGACCCGGACTCTTGCCCCATGGATGAGGCCGTGCCCGCAATGCCGCCGACACCGGCCGCCGTGCCGCGCGAGATCGTCGTCGAGGCCAGGGATGTGCGCAAGAATTTCGGGGGGCTGCTGGTCCTGAGGGGCGTCGATCTGACGGTCCGGCAGGGCGAGGTCGTCGTCATCGTCGGCTCGTCGGGCTCGGGGAAGACGACGTTCGTGCGCTGCATCAACCACCTGGAGAAGATCGATGGCGGCCGCCTCCTGGTGAACGGCAAGCCCATCGGCTATCGCCTGGAAGGCGAGCGGATGGTCGCCGAGAGCGAGCGTGCGATCGCGCGGCAGCGGCGCGAGATCGGCATGGTCTTCCAGCGTTTCAACCTCTTCGCGCATCTCGACGTGGTCCAGAACATCATCGAGGCGCCGGTGCACGTCCGTGGCGTGCCGAAGGCGCAGGCGGTGGAAGAGGCGCACGCGCTGCTGGCCCGTGTCGGGCTGGCGGACAAAGCCGCCTTCTATCCCGCGCAATTGTCAGGCGGACAGCAGCAGCGCGTCGCCATTGCGCGTGCTCTCGCCATGAAGCCCGGACTCATGCTGTTCGACGAGCCGACCAGCGCGCTCGATCCGGAGATGGTCGGCGAGGTTCTGGCCGTGATGCGCGAGCTCGCGGAGAACGGCATGACGATGGTCGTCGTCACGCATGAAATGGGCTTCGCCCGCGAGGCCGCGGACCGCGTCGTGCTGATGGACGGGGGAATGATCGTCGAAGAGGGCACGGCCGCCGAATTCTTCGGCGCCCCTCGCCAGCCGCGCACCCGCGCGTTCCTGTCGCGGTTCGCCTCCGGCTGACCCGGGCGGGCGGCGATGCCGGGCGCGTCAGCTCTCGACCGGCACCTGCACGGCCTCCAGGCCGCCCGTGCTGGGCACCGTCTCCAGACGGAACGAAAATCGCCTGGCGTCGAACACCATGCGGAAGCTGTCGATCGGCATCTGCTGGGCGGAATAGCTGACGCCGGCGATCTCGACGACCCAATGGTTCGGCGGCAGCTTCAGAATCTGCTCGTCCGCCGAGGTCTGCATGCGGCAGACCAGGGTCTGCTCCTCGCGGGCCTCGCTCAGCCCGTAGCGCGCCGCGAGAATCTCGTACAGCGACGCGCTGTCGTCCCGATCCAGATGGACGCCGAGATCTGGAGCGAGAATCATCGGAATGACCGAAACCTCGTGGATCATCGGGATCTGGTCGAGGAGCCGCAGCCGGGATATTTCCCAGACCAGCGCGCCGTCGGCGATCTGCATCCGTCTCGCCTCCTCGGCGGTCGCGGCGCGCCCGAGCAGCTTCAGCCGCCGGGTTTCGAGCGCGGAGCGGGCATCGAGCGCGAGCCCGTTGCGCAGGCTGCCCACCTTCGTGGTCTCGGCACGCAGGCGCGGCACCGCCACGAAGGTGCCGCGGCCCTGCACCCGCCGTATGATGCCCTGGGCCGAGAGCTCGGCCAGCGCGCGCCGTACCGTCACCATGCTGACCCCCGTCATCGATGCCAGATCGACCTCGATCGGCAGCTTGTCGTCGGCCTGCAGGCGGTTTTCCTCGATGTACCGAAGAATGAACGACATGGTCTTTTTGTAGAGCGACATCGTGCCGTCCCAATCGTGCCCTGCTGCACCGTCCATCGGCGCGATTCGTGCCGCGGATCCAAAGATATCCCCGCGGCGGCGAGAGCGTCCGCCGCCGTCGACCGGCCGGCGCAGATGCAATCATATATAATGACTGGAAGCCTTCACCGGCTAGACCGCGTTCCGCAGCGGCGTGAATTTTGCGAATTTTGCGATAGATACCTGCCGGACCTGTCGAGTCGAGGCTATTTTTTCATCGTCGGAAGGGGCCTCCCCTCCGCATCGGCGGGGCTCCGTCCGGATAGGCTGCGACCTGGCGGCATGCGTCGGCGCGGCCGCGCAAGCGGGGCAGACCCGAGGGCATCGCGGCGGCGACGGCCATTGACAATCGGCGAGAGAATTCATTATAACCATATAACGAATTGAGGGCTGATGCACGAGAGCCGGTTTCCGGATCGCTCCCCTCATTCTCCGCACCGGAGGCTATCGCGCACTGAGGTGGGCCGGATAGTCGATCCGTCATCGAAGAAGGACATTGGTCCTCGTAAGGAGCGCGCCTTGTTGTATTCGTCCCGAAACGCCGCGCGTACGACGCGCAGCGCATCTCTCTTCGCGAAGGCATGCGAACATATCCCCGGCGGGGTGAACAGCACGGCCCGCTCGACATGGTCCGGATGGGATCCCTATCCGCTCTTCGTGCAGGGCGGCTCGGGGTCGCGCCTCACCGACGTGGACGGCAACACCTATATCGACTACCTCCTCGGCCTCGGGCCGATGATCCTCGGCCACCGCCCACCGGAGGTGACGCGGGCCGTGGTCTCGATGATCGAGGATCGCGGCACGGTGTTCGCCTTGCCGACCGAGGACGAGAGCCGGCTGGTCGCCAAGCTGATCGCCGCCGTTCCGAGCCTCGAGCAGGTGCGGCTGTGCAACACCGGCACCGAGGCCGTGCTCTACGCCACGCGCCTGGCCCGGGCCTTCACCGGCCGCAGCAAGATCATCCGCTTCGAGGGCATGTATCACGGCTTCTCCGACGGGCTGTACTGGAGCAAGCATCCCGATCTCGACGAGGCGGGACCGGATCGCGCGCCCGTGGCCGTGGCGCAGGGGCCGGGCCTGCCCAGGGGCGTCGGCGACAACCTCATCATCCTGCCCTGGAACGACGCCGGCCTGCTGGCCGAAGTGCTGGAGCGCGAGGGCCACGACATCGCCGCCCTGATCACCGAGCCGGTGATGTGCAACACCGGCTGCATCCTGCCCGAGCCCGGCTATCTCGAAGCGGTGCGCGAGCTGACGGCCCGGCACGGCGTCGTCTTCATTCTCGACGAGGTCATCACCGGCTTCCGCCTCGGCCTCGGCGGGGCACAGGGCCTGTTCGGGCTGAAGCCCGATCTCTCGGTCTTCGCCAAGGGCATGGGCGGCGGCTTTCCGATCGCCGCCATGGGCGGCCGGCGCGACATCATGGCGCTCGTCGCCGACGGCACCGTGTCGATGGCCGGAACCTACGCGGCCAACGGCATCGCCGTGGCCGCGGCCAACGCCACCCTCGACATCCTGGCCCGGCAGGGCACGTTCGAGAGCCTGTTCGAGCGCTCGGACCGGCTGCGCGAGGGGCTGGAGCGGCTCTTGTCCGACGCGCGGATTCCCTCCAGTGTCGTCGGCCTCGGCCCGGTCTTCCAGGTCTGGTTCTCCGAGCATCCGATCCGCAATTACAGGGACGCGGCGCGCCATGCGAGCCATACCGTGTTCAGGCGCTGGTGGGAGGGCATGATGGAGCGGGGGATCCTGTTCCATCCCGGCGCCTTCGAGAACCTGTTCGTGTCCTGCGCCCATTCGGACGACGATATCGACCAGACGCTGGCCATCGCCCGCGAGGTCGTCGCCGAGCTGAAGGGCACCGCCAAGCCGGTCTCGACCGGGCCATGACCGGCACGGCGCTGAGGCTCGGCCTCGACCTCGGCACCTCGTCCCTCAAGGCGGTCGTCCTCGACCCGTCCGGCGCCGTGGTCGCGACCGGCTCCTCGTCCTATGCGACGCAGGCCGGCGCCGACGGACGGGGGGCCGAGCAGCGGCCGGCGGACTGGTTGAGGGCGGCGGGACAGGCCGTCGCGGAGATCCGCGCCACGCTCGGACATGCCGCGACCGCCGGGATCGGCGGCATCGGCCTGGCCGGCCAATTGCCGACGCTGGTTGCTCTCGGCGCGGCCGGGCCGCTGCCGCCGGCCGTCACCTGGCTCGACGACCGCGCCGACGGCCTGGCGCGGGCCGTGGTCGAGGAGGCCGGCGGCGACGCTCTCTATCGCCGAACCGGCATGCGCATCGACGGGCGCTATCTCGCGCCGATGTTCCGGCATCATTTCGGGCATCGCCATGGCGATGTCCGAGGCATCCTCTCGGCCAAGGACTATCTGTGCTTCGCCCTCACCGGGCGGTCCGTCACCGATCCCTCGACAGCCGCCGGCTATGCCGTGTTCGGCCTCGAGGGCGGCGCCTGGGACGACGAACTGGTCCGGCTCTGGCAGCTCGATCCGGCGCTGCTGCCCGAGATCGCCCCGTCCAACGCTGTCGCCGGGCCGCTGCACGAGGCCGGCTCCAGCCTGCTCGGATTGCCGGCCGGGCTGCCGGTCAGCGTCGGCGCCGCCGATTCCGTGGCGAGCGCGCTGGCCATGGGCGGCCTGGAGGAGGGGACGGCCGTCGTCACCATGGGCTCCAGCACCGTGATCCTCGACAGCGTGCGGCGGCCGGTGCTCGACGGTGCCGGCCGCTACATCCTGACGCCGCATGCCGCTGAAGGCTGGTACGGCCGCGAAATGGATCTGCTCGCCACCGGGACCGGCTTCGACTGGCTGTGCCGGCTGTTCGAGATCGGCCCGGACCGGTTTGCGGCCGAGGCGCTGGCCGCGCCCGTCGGCGCCGCCGGCGTCAGCTTCGCCCCCTATCTCGGCGGCGGCGAGCAGGGCGCCTTGTGGGACCCGAGCCTGCGCGGCGCCGTCCACGGCCTTGCCCTGCGCCATCGGCGCGGCGACATCCTGCGCGCCTTCCTGGAGGGGGTGATGTTCGAGATCCGCCGCTGCCTGGCGGTGCTGGGGGAGGCGCAGGCGCCGCGGCGCGTCGTCGTCGCCGGCCACCTCGCCGCCTCGCCCGGCCTGCTCGGCATGCTGGCGGACGTGCTGCACCTGCCGGTCGCACCCTGGCCCGGCGCCTCGCCAGCGGCCGTCGGCGCGGCGCTCAACGCGCCCGTCGCCGGTGCCGCAGCCGCCGCTGCGGCCGGCGCCAGCGCGGAGCCGTCCGAAGCGGCCGACGCCTACGAGGCGCTCTACGAGGCCTACCTCCGGCGCTACCCGCTCGCGGCGCGCTGAGACCCGGTCCGCGAGGATCGCTTCAAGGATTTCTGCCATGCAGTTCCACTGGTATGAAGACCCGGCCGCGCTCGCCGGGCACGCGGCCGATCGGATCGCCGCCCTGCTGCACCGCAAGCCGGACGCGGCGATCGCCCTGCCGACCGGGCAGACGCCGCTCATGCTCTATCGCGAGCTCGCCCAGCGCCATCGGACCGGCGCCCTTTCCCTGGCCGCGGCGCACCTGTTCAACCTCGACGAATATCTCGGGCTGCCCGGCCGCCATCCCATGAGCTATGCCGCCTTCCTGCGGGACAACCTCATCGACCTCGTCGACGCCGATCCCGCCCGCGTCCACCTGCTCGACGGCGCCAGCGCCGATCCGGCGGCGGCATGCGCCGCGCATGACCGGGCGGTCGAGGCCGCCGGCGGCCTCGACCTTGCGATCCTCGGCCTCGGCGTCAACGGCCATATCGCCTTCAACGAGCCCGGCTGCTCCTGGCAGACCCGCGGCCATGTCGTCGACCTCGCCGAGGCCACGCTGGCGCGGCATCGCGAGCAGACCGGCCGCGGCGACCTGCCGAAGCGCGGCCTCACCATGGGCGTGGCAACGCTGCGGGAGGCGCGCTCCGTCCTGCTGCTGGCCAGCGGCTCGGGCAAGCGGGCGGCCATGGCGGCGCTCCTGGCCGGGCGGGGCGATCCGGACTGGCCGGTGACCAGCATGCTGACGCACCCCGATCTCCTCGTCCTGGCGGAGGAGCGCCTGCGCCGGCCGCTCAGCCCGGCGGACGGGCTTCGAGCGGCCGCAGGCTGATGCGGCGGCACCCGCGGCGGCCGATGTCCTTATATTGAATCGACACGACGCTTCGCCAAGCCGGGCAGGCGGTCAAAATGCCACGCCTCCAAGGGCATTCCGTCGCAGACCGCGTCCGGTGGAAATTTCCCGACGAAGATGTCTTGCCAGCATTGATTATAAGGATCTAACTTATTTCGGCTGAACGCGTCGATCCATTCGCGGGACGCCATAGGGCGCCGGACGGCCGCGGGCCGGCCGGCGCGGAAGGTAGACGCGGTCGAAGTTCACGACAGGGCGAGCGGACCAACGATCGCCACCACAGAGGGACAAGACGATGCAGATATCCAGATCATGCGACGGGAGAGGGGCGTCGCCGCTTGCCGCCCTCGCAGACCATCTGAAGGCAGGCGCGCGCCGGCTGATCGCGCCGGCGGTGGCGGCCGTGATCGCGGCCGTGGCCCCGGCTCAGGCGGCCTCGCCGCCGGAGGCGGCCAAGATCGACTGGAAGCAGCAGAGCGGCACGACGATCGACCTCTTCCTGGTCAAGCATCCCTGGACCGACGGCGTCGAGCCGCTCCTGCCCGAGTTCGAGAAGCTCACCGGCATCAAGCTCAATGTCACGACCGTCACCGAGGACGCCTACTGGAACAAGGCTTCGCTCGGCATGACCGCGGCCAAGCCGCCCTTCGACGTGCTGTTCATGTCGATGGGCATCACCGGCGTGACCGCCTATTCCAACAACTGGATCGCCAAGCTCAACACCTTCCTCGACGATCCCAAGCTCACCGACAAGAGCTGGTACGACTACGCCGACTTCTATCCGGCCGCGGCCACCGCCTTCCGCATGCCGACCCCGGCGAGCGAGGGGATCTACGGCATCCCGATGTCGACCGAAGTCTACATGATGTTCTATCGCAAGGACCTGTTCGAGAAGGCCGGCATCGATGCGGCGGCGATCGGGACCTTCGACGAGTGGTTCGCCGCCCTCGACAAGCTCAAGCTCGACGACGGCAGCTATCGCGCCGCTCTGCGCGGCGGCGGCCTCGGCATCCTCGACGAGCTCAATGCCGCCGTCGCCGACAGCTGGGGCTCGGCGCCCTACGAGAAGGACCGCTTCGTCTATTTCGACGCCAACTGGAAGCCGCGTTTCGACGACCCCAGGATCGTCAAGGGATTCGACATCTGGGCCAGCCTGATGAAGCGCTCGGCGCCGGGCGTGACCGCCTTCGACTGGTATGAGGCGACGAGCCTGTTCGCCCAGGGCAAGGCGGCCACCTTCGGTCCGGACGCCAGCCTGTTCGCCTCGATCTTCATCGATCCCAAGCAGTCCACCGTCGCCGACAAGATCGGCTTCCGGCCGGTCCCGGCCGCTTCACCCGACGGCGCCCACACGGCCATGTGGTCCTGGGGGCTGAGCATCCCGGAGAAGTCGGCCAAGAAGGAGGCGGCCTGGCTGTTCGTGCAATGGGCGACGAGCCCGGCCGTCACGGAGCAGATCGCGCGCAAGACCCTGGCGGCGCCGCGCAAGTCGACCTGGGACAGCAAGGACTTCCAGGCGGCGCTGCCGCCCGGCTTCGGCGACGCGGTCGGCAAGTCGCTGGCGATCGCCCAGCCCTCGATCATGTATCTGCAATCGGCCGACAAGGTGGTCGAGGGCATGCTCGATGCCCTGCACGCCATCTACCAGGGCACGCCGGCTGCCGACGCCGCCAAGACCCTCCAGGAGACGGCGACGGACGTCGTCACCGAGGCCGGGCTCTACAAGCCCTGATCGGGCGTGCGCGGCGCGGGCGCAAGCCTGCCCGCGCCTTCGCCAAACCGTGCCGCGGCGGGCCGCGGGACGGTTTGGCCAACGGAGATGACAGCGTTTCATGGTCCAGATCGACCCCACCCGCACCGATCTTGCCCGGGAGTTCCGGCGCGTGCCCTATGGCCGCCATAGCGCCGATCTCCAGCGCATCCTCAATTTCTTTCGTTCGCAGCCGCTCGCCGGCAATTATTGTCTCGTCTGCGTCGAGCCGCACCGGGAATGGGTGCTGGCCCGCTTCGGTGCGACCTCGCGCGAACGGCCCACCATCGTCGGCCCGAGCTTCACGTCGCTGGCCGATGCCGAGTGGCATGTCTTCAAGTGCCGCTGGCACGACCACACCGGGCAGGCGCTGGAGATCGACTGAATGATTGAGATTCTCGGATATCCCGACCGCCTGTCGGCGCGGCCGGGGCAGACCATCGCCTTCAAGGTCAGCTGCGAGGCGGGGGCCGCCTCCTACCGGGCCGACATCGTGCGCCTCGTCTGCGGGGACGACCGGCCGGATGGGCCGGGCTTCAAGGAGGTCCTCGTCGCCGATGCCGCCGTCAACGGCGCCTATCCCGGCCGGATCCAGCCGATCGACTGCGGCTCCTATGCGCGGGTGGCGCCGGTGCCGGCGCTCGACGTCGCCAGCTTCACGCTCGCCGCCCTGGTCTGGCCGACCCTGCCGGGCGTCGGCGAGCAGACCATCCTGGCGCGCTGGCTCGGCAGCGCCGCGGAGGGCGAGGGCTATGCCCTGGTCCTCGACGAGACCGGGCGCCTCTGCCTGCGCCTCGGCGCCGGAGGCCGGCACTGGCGCCTGGCCACGGTCCGGCCGGTGGACGAACGACGCTGGTACCGCATCATGGCCAGCTTCGATGCCAGGAGCTGCGAGGCCGTCGTCCATGCCGAGCCGCTCGAGCCGGCCTGGAACGACCCCGCCCTCGTCCCGGCCCGAGCCACGTCGCCCTTCGCGCCGGCCGTGCCGGCAGCGGCGCCCTTCACCATGGCGGCCCATGTCGCGCCGGCTCCGACCGAAGGCCTGTTCGGCGCCGGGCACTACAACGGCAAGATCGAGGCGCCGCGCCTGCTCGATCGCGTCGTCGCTCCGGGCGGGCTTGCGGGCCTGATCGCCCAGCCGCCCCTCGGGACTGGAGGAGGGCTGGTGGCGGCCTGGGATTTCTCCATCGGCATCCCGACGGCCACGGTGCGCGATCTCGGGCCGGCGGGGCTGCACGGGACATGCGTCAACCTGCCGACCCGCGCCGTGACCGGGCATGGCTGGACCGGCGACGTCGTCAGCTGGCGCAAGGCGCCGGGGCAATACGGCGCGATCCATTTCCACGAGGACGACCTCTACGACTGCCGCTGGCAGACGGATTTCGCCTGGGAGATCCCGCAGGGCCTCAAGAGCGGCATCTATGCGGCGCGCCTGCGCTGCGGCGACAGCGGCGAGGATTACGTCCCGTTCTTCGTCCTGCCGCCTCGCGGCTCGGTGACCGCGCCGGTGGCGTTCCTCGCCTCCACGGCCACCTATCTCGCCTATGCCAACAGCCACGACGCCTATGACGATCCGCTCGCCGAGCGTGCCCACGGCACGGCCTCGGTGCTGGCGCCGTCCGACCTCTTCCTGATGGAGCGGCGCGACTACGGCCTCTCCGTCTACGACCATCACCGGGACGGCAGCGGCTCGTGCTGGACCTCGCGGCTGCGGCCGATCCTCAACATGCGGCCCAAGCGCGCCCTGTGGAGCCTCAACGCCGACCTGCACATCATCGACTGGCTGGAGGCGACGGGCCGGGACTACGACGTCATCGACGACGAGACGCTGCACGCGGAAGGGGCGGCGCTGCTCGCCCCCTATGCCTGCATCATGACCGGCGCCCACCCCGAATATACCTCGGCGGCGATGATGCACGCCCTGGCCGGCTACACCCGCGACGGCGGCCGGCTGATGTATCTGGGCGGCAACGGCTTCTACTGGCGGGTGAACTGGCATCCCGAATTGCCGGCCGCCATGGAGATCCGGCGCGGCGTCACCGGCAGCATCTGGCTGGCGAGGGCGGGGGAGACGCATCTGGCCTCCACCGGCGAGCCGAGCACCCAATGGCGCAATTCCGGCTATGCGCCGCAGCGCCTGGCGGGCATCGGCTTCATCTCCGAGGGCTTCGACATCGGCTCCTATTATCGCCGCCAGCCGGCGAGCCGCGACCCGCGCGCCGCCTTCGTCTTCGAGGGCGTGGAGGAGGAGATCATCGGCGATTTCGGCGTGTTCGGCGGCGCGGCCGCCCTCGAGCTCGACATCGTCAACCCGGAGGTCGGCACCCCGCGCCATGCGCTGGTGCTGGCGTCCTCCGAGGGGCACAGCAACATCTATGTCTTTGCCGCCGGCGAAGGCGGCGGCAATTTTCCGGGGTCCGACGGCATCGAATGCCCTGACATCCGGGCCGATATGGTGTTCTTCGAGACGGCCGGGGGCGGGGCGGTGTTCTCCACCGGCTCGATCGGCTGGGCCGGCAGCCTCGCCCATCGCGGCTATGACAACAACGTCTCGAGGATCACCAGGAACGTGCTCGCCCGCTTCATCGACCCCACGCCCTTCCCCGGCGGATCGGCGGCCTGAGCATGGCCGCCGGCCGTTCCCGTCCCTACCGGCCGTTCCGGCCGAGCGTGCCGCTGCTGCTGGCGACCCCCGCGCTGGCGCTGCTGGCGGCGCTTGCGCTCTACCCCATCGCCTTCGGCCTGTGGGCCGGGTTCCACCAGTGGAACTGGGCCCTCGGGCAGGCGGAGGCCTGGACCTTCAACGGCCTGCGCAACTATGTCGCCGTGTTCCAGGACCGGCGCTTCCTGCATTCGATCGTGGTGACGCTCTATTTCGCGGTCCTGGCCGTGACGATGGAGCTGGCGATCGGCCTCAGCCTGGCGCTGCTGCTCTCGAACGTGCAGCGCGGCGCCTGGTTCTTCCGCTCGGCCGTCATCTTTCCGCTGATGGTCTCCGACATCGTCGCCGGCGTCATCGCCTCCGTGCTGCTCGACCCGACGCTCGGGCCGATCAACGCGTTCCTCGGCAGCCTCGGGCTGCCGCGCCCGAACTGGATCGGCGATCCCCAGCTGGTCGTGCCCGTCCTCGCCGCAGTCGACACCTGGTGGCAGACCGGCAACATCATCCTGATCCTGCTGGCCGGGCTCGCCGGCATCCCGCAGGAGCGGGTCGAGATGGCCTCCCTCGACGGCGCTCGCGGCTGGACGATGTTCCGCCACATCACCCTGCCGGCGCTGATGCCCTTCATCCTCGTGGCAATGGTGTTCCGCACCATCGATGCGCTGCGCGTCTTCGCGCTCGCCTGGTCGATCACCAAGGGCGGGCCGGCCCGGGCCACGGAGGTCGCCCAGCTCTACGTCTTCCAGCAGGGGATCGGCCGCTTCTTCAACATGGGATACGCCTCGGCCGCGGCCTCGGTCTTCGCCATGCTGATCGGGCTGATCGCCGGCGTCTATCTGTGGGCCATGGCGCGCTCGCGCGATCGGTGAGGGGAGATCGACGGTGCAGCACTCGCCCCATCGGCGCCTCCTCGGCCGCGGCCTCGCCTATGCCGCCCTGGCGCTCGCCGCCTTCCTGTCCTTTGCGCCGATCCTGTGGATCGGCCTCACGGCGCTCAAGACCCAGCGCGAGGCCCTGGCCTCGCCGCCGATCTGGCGCTTCGTGCCGCAATGGCAGAACTTCGTCGAGGCCTGGAACTCCAACGATTTCAGCCGGTCCTTCCTGGTCACGACCTCGGTGTCGTTCCTGTCCGTCGCCATCACGCTGATCATCGCCATTCCGGCCGGCTATGCGCTGGCGCGCTACCGCAGGACCTGGCTGACCGGCATGGACATCGGCTTCCTGATCGTCCGGCTGCTGCCGGAGATCCTGTTCGTGACGCCGCTCTACGTCCTCTACCAGGCGTATGGCCTGTTCGACACGCAGATCGGCATCGCCCTGGCCTTCCAGATCTTCAACCTGCCCTATTGCATCTGGCTGCTGCGCCAGTTCATCGCCGAGGTGCCCGTGGAGATCGACGAGGCGGCGCTGCTCGACGGCGCCCGCCACTGGACGCTGATCTGGCGGATCATCGTGCCGATCATCGTTCCCGGCATCGTCACGGCGGCGATCCTCTCCTTCATCGCCATCTGGACGAACCTGCTGCTGCCCCTGACGCTCACCTATAACGAGACGCCGATGGTGGCGACCACCATCGCCAACTTCCAGGGCTACGGCTCGTTCAACCTGCCGACCATGGCGGCGGCGGCGGTGATCTCCCTCCTGCCGCAGCTGCTGTTCTTCATTTTCGCGCAGCGCTACATCGTCAAGGGCCTGACGGCCGGCGCCGTGAAGGGGTGAAGGGCTCGAGCCTCCGTCCGGGCGGAACGGCTGCCCGGCGCGGGCCGAGGTAGGCGGGCCGCGCAGGCCTGCCCCGAGCGGGGCGCACTTGCCGCCCCGGCCCGAGTTCGGGCAGTCTCGCCGCATGGCCGAGCCCCGTCTGCATTTCGAGGACTTCATCCCCGGTGAGGTGGCGACCTACGGCGCCCACACCGTGACGAAGGACGAGATCATCGCCTTCGCGCGTGAGTTCGACCCGCAACCCTTCCATCTCGACGAGGAGGCCGGCAGGGCCTCGATCCTCGGCGGGCTGGCGGCCTCCGGCTGGCATGCCTGCGCCATCCTGATGCGGCTCAACTGCGACGGCTTCCTGCTCGATGCCGCCTCGATGGGCGCGCCGGGCATCGACGAGGTCAAGTGGCTGCGGCCGGTGCGGCCGGGCATGACGCTGTCGGTGCGCCGCCACGTCCTGGAGGCGCGGGCGTCGCGAAGCCGGCCCGGCATGGGGCTGGTCAGGTTCCGGTTCGAGCTCGTGGCCGACGGCGAGGCGGTGGTGCTGACCCAGGAGGGCACGATCATGCTCGGCCGACGGGAGGCCGCCTGATGTTCTTCGAGGACGTGACCGTCGGCTTCCACGACGAGCTCGGCGCCTTCACCTTCACGGCGCCCGACATCAAGCATTTCGCCGCCCGCTTCGACCCGCAGCCCTTCCACATGGACGAGGCGGCGGCGGAACGCAGCCATTTCGGCGGCCTGGTCGCCTCCGGCTGGCAGGTCGCGGCCGTGTGGATGCGCCTGATGGTCGCCTATCGCGAGCGCAAGGTGGCCGAGGCGGAGGCGCGGAACAAGGCCTTCGGCCGCCTCGGCCCGTCGCCCGGCTTCCGCAACCTCGTCTGGGCGCTGCCGGTGCGGGCCGGCGACACGCTCACCTATCGCTGGGAGATCACCGCCAAGAAGGAAAGCGCCTCGCGGCCGGACTGGGGCCTGGTCAGCATGCGCAACTGGGCGCTGAACCAGGACGGCGGAGAGGCCTTCCGCTTCGACGGCCTCGTCTTCTGGGAGCGGTATCCGCGGGCGTCCGGCGGCTGAGGCGAGGCGCTCAGGTCGGGCGCCGCAGCACGGCATAGACGGCATAGCCGCGATAGAGCGAGCGGCAGTCCAGGGCGAGGCCGTGGCGCTCGGCGATGTCGGCCAGCACGCCGGGCAGCTCCGCCGAGGGGTGGACATGGAAGCGCCGCAGCCAGGCGAAGAGCAGCGCCTTGAACCAGCGCGGCAGGCCTTCCTGCTGGCCGAAATCGACGATCAGCAGCTTGCCGCCGGGGGCGATCGCCGCCGCGGCCCGCTCCGCCGCCAGGCGCCAGCCGGGGATCATCGACAGGGTGTAGGAGATATAGAGCCGCTCGAAGGCCGGCCGGCCGAACATGGCGGGATCGAAGGTGGTGGCGTCGGCGCGGCCGAGCGTGACGCGCTGCTTCAGCGCGCGGCGCAGCAAGGCCCGCCGGGCCGTGTCGAGCATCTGACCCGAGATGTCGAAGCCGTGCAGGCGGGCGTCGGGATAGCGACGGGCCGCGGCGACGAGGTTGCGGCCGGTGCCGCAGCCGATCTCCAGCACGCTGGCGCCGTCCGCCGCATCGAGATCGGCGATCAGCCGGTCGCGGCCGAGCAGGTAGTATTTGCGGGTGAGGTCGTAGATCCAGCGCTGCCAGCGATAGATGCCGTCCATCGCCTCGGCGGCGGAGGCGGCGGCCGCGAGGGGGGCATGATCCGTCACTGCAGCGGCCTCAGCGTGTAGAGGTGGAAGCCGCCATAGATGGCGGAGCGGTCGCGCGCGGTGAAGTCGCGGCAGCGCTCGCGGTCATAGGCCCAGCGGTCGAGGATGATGTCGGGCACGCGGCCGGGCAGCAGGCTCTCCTCGGCCGAGGTGCGGAAGATGACGCGCGCGCCGGACCGGGCGGTGCGGGTGATCTCCTGCCAGAGCGTGGTGAGGATCTCGTCGGTCATCCAGTCCTGCGCGTCGAGGAGCACATAGGCATCGAGGCTGCCGGCGGGGCAGGAGCGCAGATGGTCGATCAGGTTGACGTGGCGGACCTCGATGCGGTCGGCCCGGGCCTGGACGGTCTCGAAGGCCTGGCGGCCGAGATAGGGCGGCACCGGCCCGTCGCCCTCCGGCTTGTAGCCGCGGCCGAAGGCCTGCCAGGCGAAATAATTGTCGGCGAGGTCGAAGTCGCAGGCCAGGCGCTCCAGCCGCCCGCGCAGGACCGTGGCCATGTCGCCGCCGCTCGCCAGGGAATCGTACTGGGCCGGCGGGATGCCGAGGCCATAGAGCGAGGCGCGGCGCCGGGCGAACCAGCGGATATGGGCCCGGTCGAACAGCGGGGCGATGCGCCGCTCGAAGATGGCCCGCTGCTCCTCGCGGTCACGCGCGGAGAGCAGGATGCTGGGATCGATGCGGTGCAGGCGGCCGACGAGATGGCCGAAGCCGATGAAGCGGCCGAGCAGCCCGTGCTGGTAGAGGTTCTTGGTGAAGTAGCGGGCGCGGCGGCGGCCGAGCGCGTCGCGGCCGTCCCAGTAGGCGCGGGTCTCCGCGTCGAGCGCCGGGCGCAGCCGCGCATAGGTCTCAAGGTTGGCGGCGATGCCGGCGCGGGCGAAGAGGTCGTAGAAGGCGGCGTGGTCGGGCAGGTGGCGCGCCGCCGCGACCTTGAGGCGGTTGAGCGCGACGTGATGGGCGTTGAGGTCGACCGCGGTGATGGCGGCGGGATCGGCCAGGAGGTAGCTCATCACGTTGCAGCCGCCCGAGGCGATGGCGACGAGGCGGTCGGTCGATTTCAGCGCCAGCGCCTCCATGTCGATCTCGGGATCCTCCCAGATCTGGGCGTAGACGAGGCCGCTGAAGGCCAGGGTGAACAGCCGGTCCTGCAGGCCGCGCAAGGAGAGGAGCCGGTGGTGCTCCACCGCGCCCTTGATGCGGCGGCGGCTGCTGGCGGCGGCGTCTTCGCGGGTCCGAGCGGTCTCGACTGTGCTCACGTCCGGCATCCTCCGGCGGCTCGAATCGTCCGAGCCGATGGGCCTAGCCGGATAAGACAGGGCGGTGACAGACGCGTGACGCCCCGATACGGGGCGCCGGCCGGAACAGCCTCAGTTGAACAGGCTGGAGACGCTCTCTTCCGAGGCGGTGCGGCCGATGGCTTCGCCGATCAGCGGCGCGATCGAGATGACGCGGATGTTCTCGGCGACGCGCACCGCCTCGGTCGGCATGATCGAATCGGTGATTACCAGCTCGCGCAGCTTGGAGGAGGCGATGCGGGCGACCGCGCCGCCCGACAGCACGCCGTGGGTGATGTAGGCGAGCACGTCCTTGGCGCCCTTCTCCAGCAGCGCCTCGGCGGCGTTCACCAGGGTGCCGCCGCTGTCGATGATGTCGTCGATCAGGATGCAGGTGCGTCCCGAGACGTCGCCGATGACGTTCATCACCTCGCTCTCGCCCGGGCGCTCGCGCCGCTTGTCGACGATGGCCAGCGGCGCGTCGATGCGCTTGGCCAGCGCCCGGGCGCGCACCACGCCGCCGACGTCGGGCGAGACCACCATCAGGTTGCGCGTGTCCATGCGCGCCTTGATGTCGCGCTCCATGACGGGCGCGGCGAAGAGGTTGTCGGTGGGGATGTCGAAGAAGCCCTGGATCTGGCCGGCGTGCAGGTCCATCGTCAGCACCCGGTCGGCGCCGGCATGGGTGATGAGGTTGGCGACGAGCTTGGCCGAGATCGGCGTGCGGCCGGAGGAGCGGCGGTCCTGGCGGGCATAGCCGAAATAGGGGATCACCGCGGTGATGCGGCGCGCCGAGGACCGGCGCAGCGCATCGATGATGATCAGGAGCTCCATCAGGTGGTCGTTGGCCGGGAAGGACGTGGACTGGATGACGAAGACGTCCGCGCCCCGGACATTCTCCTGGATCTCGACGAAGATCTCCATGTCGGCGAAGCGCCGGACCGAGCACTTGGTCAGCGGCACCTGGAGATAGGCGGAGATCGCCTCGGCCAGGCCCCGGCTCGAGTTGCCGCAGACGAGCTTGATCTCGCCAGACCCGCGTCCACGGTCGCCCGCCGCCATGTGGAACACCTTCAAATGTCACGCCTTGGCGCGGCTCTTACCAAGGTGATCGTGGCGGGACAATGGCGCGTCACGAAGAGTTCACAGAAGGGTTGCGGATTTGCATCAGGCGCATGGCTCGGCGCGACGCTCCCGCGCCGGGCCGCTCAGCAGCGCTGCAGCCCGATATCGGCGCCGTTGAGCACCTGGCTGCCGGCCTCGCCGACCAGCGAGGTGCGGCCGAGGCACATGGCGGTGGCGCTGTCGGAATCCATGATGATCATGTGGGCGAACATCACCATGCCGGGAACCAGCGCCCAGTCGTTGCCCTCGTAGAACATCGGCCAGTCCATCCAGGACGGGGTGAACTTGGCGCCGAGGGAATAGCCGCAGGCGGCGAGGCGATGCTCGGCCAGGCCGTGCGCGTCCATGACGCGGGCATGGGCGGCGAAGACGTCGCCGGCCGTGCGGCCCGGCCGGATCTCGGCCTCGCAGGCCAGCAGGGCCTCGCGCGCGGCGGCGTAGAGCGTGAGATGCCGGGGGCTGGGCTCGCCGACCACCACGGTGCGCATCAGCGCGGCGTGGTAGTGGCGCCAGACGCCGGCGAATTCGAGCGTGATCTGGTCCCGGGCGTCGAGCCGGCGCCGCCCGGACTTGTAGCGGCAGAGCAGGGCGTCGCGGCCCGAGCCGATGATGAACTCGTTGGCGGGATAGTCGCCACCGGCGGCGAAGACGGCATTGTGCTGGGCGGCGAGGATCTCGCCCTCGTCCGCCCCGGCCCGCACCGCGGCGAGGCCGGCGGCGTCGGCCGCGTCGGAGAGGCGCGCCGCCTCGCGGACGAAGGCGATCTCGGCCGGCGACTTCACCGCACGCAGGCGGGTGACGATGTCGGACGCGTCGACGAGCCGGTCGGCGCCGAAGGCGGCCTCGAGCTTGCGGCCATTGGCGTGGGTGAGGCCGTGCGTGTCGAACTCGGCTCCGAGCCGGCCGCCGGCGAGGCCGAGGTCCCCGACCACGGCGAGGAGCTGCTCGGCCGGCGTCGCATCCCGGCGGTCGGTCCAGATGCGGATGTCGCCGACGATGGAGGTTTGCTGCGCCTGCCTGAGATCGGCCGAGCGGGTCAGCAGCGCCATGCGCCCGTCGGCCCGCACCACCAGCGACTGGAAGAAGCAGAAACCGAACGTGTCGTAGCCGGTCAGCCAGTACATGCTCTCCTGCGCGAACAGCAGCATGGCGTCGAGCCGGCGCTCGGCCATCGCGGCGAGCAGGCCCTGCAGGCGGGCGGCATATTCGTCGGCGCTGAAATGGGGCATGGCGTTGCTGGATTGGCGCTCGCAGGATTCAGGCCAGGGCGATGGCGTGCAGCAGCCGGCCATAGTCCGGCTCGCGGCGGTGGGTCACCCGGCGATAGGAGAAGAAGCGCTCCTCGTCGGCATAGGTGCACAGCGCCATGTCCTCGAAGCGCCCGATGCCGGCGCCGGTCAGGCGGGCGCGGATATAGGCGGGCAGGTCGAACATGGCGTGGCCCTCGCGGGGGCTCGACCCGAAGAAGGCGGCGTTGGCGGCATCGACCTCGACGAAGCGGGCGACGAATTCCGGGCCGACCTCGTAGGCGGTCTTCGAGATCATCGGGCCGAGCACCGCCACCGTGCCGGCACGCGTGGCGCCGAGCCCCTCCATCGCCGCGAGCGTCGCCTCCAGCACGCCGGTGAAGGCGCCCTTCCAGCCGGCATGGGCGGCGCCGACCACGCCGGCCTCGGCATCGGCGAACAGCACCGGGCCGCAATCGGCGGTGGAGACGGCGATGGCCAGGCCCTTCTCGCGCGTCACCATGGCGTCGGCCTTGGGCGCGGTCTCGCGCGTCCAGGGCGCGACGACCGTGATCACGTCGGGCGAATGCACCTGGTAGCAGGTGACGAAGCGCTCGCCCGCCACGCCCAGGGCGTCGGCCATGCGGCGGCGGTTCTCGCGCACCAGCGCCGGATCGTCGGCGGAGCCCTGGCCGCCGTTGAGGCTGGCATAGATGCCCTCGGAGACGCCGCCCCGGCGTGTGAAGAAGCCGTGACGGACGCCGGCCAGGGCGAGCGCGGGGTGGGTGAGGGCGACGGCGGGCGAATCGGGCATGGCGGCAGGATCGGCGGGCAGCGGCGGCCCTGTCAAATGCGGGGAGGCCGTCCATGGCCGAGAACAGCCGTTCCTCGTTTACCGCATCTTATCGGCTGGCGCCGATCCTGCCGGCGGCCGGGATGCGTCGCGTCCGTCTCGCAATCCCGCCGCGTTCGACGCATAATCGGCGTCGTTACCCTTCGGCAGAGATCCGTCCGGGCGAGTGGTTTGGTTGCGTCAGGTCATGGTTTCCGGTGCGATGAAGGCCGTCCGACCGAAATTCCCGACCGTGCTCGTCAGGGCCGCCGCGCTCGTCGGCCTCCTCCTGCTCGTCGCCCTGGTGGTGGTGGTCGTGCGCGGCCTGCCCGAGTCCATCGGGCCGGCGCCGGGGCGCGAGCAGCCCAATGCGGCGGACAAGTCCGACCAGGCCGCCTTCGCGCCGGGGATGGCGCCGCAGCGCGCCAATACGGCCGAGAAGGCGGACCGGTCCGATGCCGGCAAGGCGCCCAGGCCGCTGCTGGGGGCGTTCAGCCCGGTCCTGCCGCCGTTCGAGGTCGTCAGCGCCGATACGTTCAAGTCGAACGACCACCAGTTCAAGCTCGCCGGAGTCGAGGGGCCGCCGCGCAATGCCGTCTGCGTCGACGCCGACGGCGGGCTGTGGGCCTGCGGCCTCTATGCCCGGGCGGCGCTCAACAACGCCCTCAAGGACCGGCGGGTGGCCTGCGCCTCGGCGCGGCCCGAGCCCGGCGAGGAGCCGGGGGCGGTGTGCACCATCAATGGCGGCAATCTCGCCGGGATCCTGGTGGGCCTGGGATGGTTGCGCCCGGTCGACGGCGAGCAGGCCTTCGTGCAGGTGATGGAGGAGGCCCGCTCGCAGAAGCGGGGCATGTGGAATGGCGATTGGCACATCCGGTCCTAGGCGTGACGGCGCCGCCGGCGCCCTGTCCGACCTCTTCTCCGCCGGCGCGCTCGGCGGCCTGGCGCTGCTCGCGATGGTCGCCCTGCCGCGGCCGCCGGCTCCACTGCCGCAGGCGAGCCCCGCCCCGGCGGCCGTGACGCGGGCAGCGGCGCCGGCCGCGGCGCCCAAGGTCGCCCCGGCCGCGGTGCGGGCGGCCGTGCCGGCATCCCCCGCCGCCGTGCGCTCCGAGGATCCGCACGAGGAGCTGTGGCCCTCCGTGCCCCGCCGGGTGGATCCGAGCGAGCGTCACTTCCCGCGCGTCGCGGCGGCCGCCGTGCCGCCGGCCGTGCATTACGACCTCACCCTGACGGTGCCGCCGAGCTTCCGCACCGTCGACAGCGCCAGCTTCGTCATCAACGGCAAGACCTACCGCCTGGACGGGCTCGAGCCGATCCCGCCGGACCATATCTGCAAGAGCCCGCAGGGCTCCCGCACCGCCTGCGGGCGGCGCGGGCTGGTCGCCCTGCGCCGGGAGCTCGCCGGCAAGACGCTGGCCTGCCGGCAGACCGGCAGCGACGGCGCGGTGACTTTGATCGAGTGCGGCGGGGCCGGTCTCGCCCTCTCGGTGCGCATGGTGCGGGACGGCTTCGCCAAGGCGAGCGCCAAGGCGCCGCAGGAGCTCGCCGCCGCCGCGGACGAGGCCCGGCGCGGCCGGGTCGGGATCTGGGGGGAGGAGGGGCTGTAGGCGCGGGCGCCTGAAGCGGGACGGGCGAAGCCTGCTGCCTCGCGCGCTGCGGACGGTCAGGGGCCGGTGATCTGATACAGGGCGCTTCCTCCATCTCTGACGGCTGCTGTGGACAAGCGGCGGTCCAGGGTAGCGAGCTTTCCGCTGCGCGATTTGGCTAGGCCCAGAAGATAGCTGTCCGTCACCTGCGCCGAGGTCAGGATCCGTTGGGGATCGAGATGCTCCGAGCCGACGAGGCTGATGTCGTCGTGCCAGAACGAGTGACCGGGCAGCGAGCGGAGCCTGCCGACAATGGCGGCTACGGCTGCCGGCGATCCTGGCGTGTTGGGATATTTCGGATGGCCGACGATCCGGATGACCCCATTCTCGGTGAGAGGACATGTCGCCCAATTCTCATGTCCGATCTGCTGGAACCACGCATGCGCCGGGTCATGGGCAACATGGTTGGGATCGATCAGGGCGATCAGGACATTGACGTCGAGCAGGAACGTCACGGCGTCTCGTCACGAAGGGCGTTGACGATGTCGAGCGTCACGGGCGATCCGTCGGCGCGCGATGCGAGCAGCGGAATGCCGTTGCGCTCCTGGCCGGAAGGTGGCTTGCGGAGAGAACGCCGTGCCAGGTCGGAAATGATCTTGCCCACGCTCTGCCGCTGCTGTTCCGCCATTGCCTTTGCGGCGACGAGAACATCGTCATCGATCACGATCGTCGTCCGCATCGAGCCATCCCTCCGGCGCATCAGTCATCACGCATCATGTGGCGGCGGCGTGCGCTTTCGCAAGGTGGCAAGGGCCTTGCTCTCCCGTGATCCGCGACCCGTGATCAAAGATCAGCGACCGGCGTTCATGCGCCGGGCCGTCATCACGGCCTCGACATGGCCGGGCTCCGTCAGGCGGATGCTGCCGTCGGGGAGGCCGAGGATGCGGTCGAGGGCGAGCGCGTAGAGCTGCACCCGCCGCTCGAGCGCCGGCACCGCCGCCGCCATGTCGCCCGCCTCCGCCATGGCCCGGGCGATGATGCCGTGCGTGGCGGCGCCGAGCTGCAGCATCATCTCCGCCACGCCTTCGGGATCGAACGTATCGAAGGTGCCGTCCTCGACGCCCTTGGCGACGATGCCGGCCAGGATCGGCAGGAACAGGGCGCTGGCCGCCCCGTTGATGCGGTGGAACAGCACCAGGTTCTCCGGCCGGAACAGGGTCTCGAACAGCGGCCACGTGACGGCGAGGGTTTCCAGCTTGGCCTGCCGCGAGCGCGTCAGCACAGCGTTGAGGCGGGCGAGGGCATCGAGGCCGGGCTCGTCGAGCACGTCCTGGATGCGGACGAGCGCCTGACGGGCCAGGCGCTCCGCCAGCGCCTCGAGCAGGGCCTCCTTGGAGGCGAAGTAATGGTAGAAGGCGCCCTTGGAGAGCCCGGCCGCGGCAATGACGTCGTTGAGGCTGGCATGGTCGTAGCCCCGCGTCAGGAACAGCGCCTGGGCGCAGTCGAGAATCTCGCCGCGGCGCAGCTCGGGATGCCGGACGATGCGTGGCATGGGGCGCCTCCGTGGTTGCGGAACAGACCGATGGTCGGTATGATAGACCAGTGGTCGGTCCGGGCCAAGCCAGGCCGGCAGCGGGTGGGAGATCGTCATGATCGCCAGGCTGATCCTGAGCACGCTCCTGTGGTTCGGCGTCATGGGCGTGCTGCTGTTCCTCGCCGCCGGCACCCTGGACTGGCCCGGCGCCTGGGTGTTCCTGGCGGAAATGGCCGGCCTCGGCCTGGTGATGGGGGCGGATATCGGCCGGCGCGATCCGGGCCTGATCGCGGAGCGGCTGAAGCCGCCGGTGCAGAAGGGCCAGGTTGCGGCCGACAAAGTGCTGACCAGCGCTCTCTTCGCGCTGATGTTCGCCTGGCTCGTGGTCATGGGGCTCGACGCGGTCCGCTTCGGCTGGTCCTTCGTGCCGGCCTGGGTGCAGGCGGTCGGGGCGCTCAGCCTGCTCGTCTCGTCCTGGATCGGCTATCGCACGATGCGCGAGAACAGCTTCGCCGCGCCGGTGGTGAAGGTGCAGAAGGAGCGCGGCCAGCGGGTGATCTCCACTGGTCCCTACGCCCTCGTCCGCCACCCCATGTATTTCGGCAGCATCTTCTTCTTCGTCGGCACGCCGCTGCTGCTCGGCTCCTGGTGGGGCCTCGTCTTCTCGGCCGGCCTGATGGCCCTGCTGTGCATCCGCATCCCGATCGAGGAGAAGGCCCTGCGCGCCCAGCTCGAGGGCTATGACGACTATGCCGCGCGGGTGCACTACCGGTTGATCCCGGGCCTGTGGTAGCGGGGCCTTCTTGGGTTCCTGCCGATTGCTTAACAAAAGTTAATCCACCGGCAAACCGGCCCCAAGCTCGGCTGTGCTCTCCTGGCATCGGTCGCTCGCGGACAGCGGCGACAGCGGGAGAACGAGCGATGGGAACGCTATCGGATCTGTTTCGAGCCTGGAGGGCGTACCGGCCGTCGAAGGCGGCCTGGTTCGGGTCGGGCGTCGCCTGCGTGCTGGGGACGATGATCGTCGGCTTCACCTGGGGCGGCTGGGTCACCGGCAGCACGGCGGCTGCGATGAGCGCCGATTCGGCACGCGATGCCCGCAGGGAGTTCGCGGCCGCCTATTGCGTCAGCCGCTTCGAAGCCGCGCCGGATGCCGCCGCCAAGCTGGCGGCCCTGAAGAACACCGACAGCTGGCTGCGCAGCGGCGTCATCGACAAGGGCGGGTGGGCCAAGCTTCCCAGCTCGATGCCCGAGGTCGGGGGTGTCGCCGAGATCTGCGCCGACCGGCTGGCCGAGGCGACGCTGCAGCCGGTCAGATCGGCCGCCGCGCAGTGACCGGCGACGAAGCCCGCCCGAGCCGCCAGGATCGGCGGGCCTGCCGCCGCACCATCGGACGGACGAGGATCAGGAGGATCCGATGAGTTCTGCCATGCTCCTGGAGCGGAAACTTGCCGGCGCACTGCCCAAGCTTTGCGGCCTGGCGCTCTATCTGTGCGGCGATGTCGACCGGGCGGAGCGCCTGGTCGACAGGACCATCAGGATCGCCTGCCGGGATTGCGACGTCCTGTGCACCGAGGGCAATGCCATCCACGACCTCTTCCGCATCCTGCAATGCGTCTACTATCTCGACCGGCGGCCCGGCAGCCGCAGGGCCTGACCGCGGCCCCGGTCAAGACCGGCGTGCGAGGCCGCCGTGGTCCGGAGCGGGGAAACGGATCGACAAGGCGAGGCCGGGTCCGTTGTCGGAGAGGGTGATCGCCGCGCCGTGCAGCTCGGCGATCGCGGCGACGATGGCAAGGCCCAGGCCGTTGCCCGGCGTGGTGCGGCTCGCCTCCAGGCGATAGAAGCGCCGGAAGATCCTGCCATAGTCCTGCTCCGGGATGCCGGGCCCGGTGTCGGCGAAGACGAGGACGGCGTCCCGGCCCTCGTGGGCGAGCCGCAGGGCGATGACCGAGCCTGCCGGCGTGTGACGGATGGCGTTCTCCACGACATTGGAGCACAGCTGCAGCAGGAGCTCCCGGTCGCCCTGGACGCGGACGCCGTCCTCGATCGAAGCGGTGAGGGCGTGGCCGGCATCCTCGGCGACGACGCCGTAGGTCTCGGCGACCAGCCGCGTCAGGGCCGAGAGGTCGACCGGCGCAAAGCCCCGGCGGCGCGAGCCGGATTCGATCTGCGCGATCCGCAGCAGCGCCGAGAAGGTGTCGAGGATGGCTTCGGCCTCGGCGATGGCGGCCTCGATGGCGGCCCGGAACTCGGCGGTGCTGGTCGCCGTGGCGCGCGCCACCTCCAGCGTCTGCCTGAGGCGCGAGAGCGGGGTGCGCAGGTCGTGCGCCACGTCGCCGGAGAGCTGCTTGAGGCTCTCCATCGCCTGCTGCAGCCTGTCGAACATGGCGTTGAGGTTGGCCGCCAGCTGGCCGATCTCGTCCTTGCGGCCGGCGACGGGCACGCGCGCGTCGAACTGCCCGGCCATGAAGTCGCGCGCCGTGCGGTTCACGGCGTCGATGCGCCGGACGAAGCCGGCGCTGAGAAGGATGCCGCCGAGAATGGCGAGCAGCGCCGACACGCTGCCGCCGGCGGCGAAGGCGGTGCCGATGGCGCTCTCGACCTGGGCGATCCGCTCCGCGTCGTTGGCCACCACCGCGAAGCTGCCGTCGCCGAGCCTGATGCCGAAGGCGATGGCCGGACGCGCCTCGGCCTCCTCGCCCCGCTCGGGATGCGCCGCATCGCGCCGGCGGTGGACGAGCACGTCGTGCAGGCCGGGCTCGATGCTGACCGGGCTGATATTGCCGGCGATCAGCCGTCCATCGGCGCCCTGGAGCAGGAAATAGGAGAAGGCGCCGCGCTGCAGCCGGCGCTTGACGATCTCGGTGGCGGCGGATCCGTCGGCCTGGCCGTATTCCTGCGCGAGCGCTGCCGCCTCGCGCTCGACCGTCGCCGAGATCTGCGAGCGCATCGAGTTGCGCGTGACATAGCCGACCACGGTGAAGAGGACGCCCACCGACAGGGCGAACAGCAGGACGTAGACGGCGGTCAGCCTGAAGATCGAGGTCTTGAACGGCGACAGGTCAAACGGTCTCATCGGGCGCGCGCATGATATAGCCGGCGCAGCGGACGGTGTGGATCAGATCCGGCCTGTCGTCGCCGTTGATCTTGCTGCGCAGGCGGCTCACATGCGTCTCCACGACGCTGGTCTTGGGGTCGAAATGGAAACCCCAGACGCTCTCCAGCAGCATGGCCCGCGTGGTGAGGCGGCCGGCGTTGCGCATGAGATATTCGAGCAGCTTGAACTCCTGCGGCTGGAGCTGGATCTCCCGGCCGGCGCGGGTCACCCGGTATTTCAGGAGGTCCATCTCCAGGTCCGCGACGCGCAGGAGGGTCTCCACCTCGACGAGCGGCGGGCGCCGGGCGAGGGCATTGATGCGGGCGGAGAGCTCGGTGAAGGCGAAGGGCTTGACGAGGTAGTCGTCGGCCCCCGCATCCAGCCCCTCGACCCGGTCGTCGATGCCGCCCATGGTGGTGAGGAACAGGGTCGGGGTCCGCACGCCGAGGCTGCGCAGCTTCCGGACCAGCGACAGCCCGTCGATGCCGGGCAGCATGCGGTCGACCACCAGCACGTCGTAGGCCTCGCCCGCGGCGAACAGGCCGTCCGGCCCGTTGGTGGCGACGTCGACGACCTGGCCGGCTTGCCGGAGGCCCTTGGCGACGTAGTCGGCGGTCTGCGAGTCGTCCTCGATGACGAGAATTCTCATGCGATCTTCCACGCCTCTGCGATCGCCGCGGCCGCGCGCCGAGCCGGGACTTGCCGGCTCCGCCCGCAGGCAGGCCGGGAAACCCGGCTCGATCGGAGGATTCTAGCAGCATTTCCCGGATCGGGGGGCCGATCCGGGAAATCCTGCTCAGGCCCGGATCTCCTGCCTCTGGAACAGGAGATAGGCCACGGTGAACAGCACCACGCAGGCCGCGATCAGGCCGGACAGCTGCGGCCAGACCAGCAGGGCGCTCTGGTCGAAGGGCAGGGGCTGGCCGATGAGCGCGCCTTCCACCTGGGTCGAGAGCACCGGGCCGAGGGCGCGCACCGCCGGATTGAGCAGGGCCTGCGCCGTCTCGGCGAACAGCGTGTTGGGAGACAGGCGCGCCAGGTCCAGCGCCACCTCGACGGCGCGCAGCTGCGACATCGGGTCGAACGGGTCCGGCGTGACGATCAGCGGCGCCAGCAGCGCAACGATCATCTGCCAGAAGAAGGAGAGGATCAGCCATATGGCGAGCCCGCAGAGCGCCGCGGTGGCGGCTGAGCGGAAGACGATGGAGAGCGCCATCGCCAGCGCCAGCCAGACGCCGCCATAGGCGATCGCCGCCAGCAGGAAGGCGATGGTCCGCAGCGCTTCCTCGCCGCTCGGCGGCAGGCCGAGCATCACCATGCCGCAGCCGGTGACGATCAGCCAGAGGCTGAGCAGGACCACGGCGAGCGTCGCCAGGCCCGCCAGGAACTTGCCGAGCAGCAGCGCGTCCCGATAGATCGGCTGCGCCAGGATCCGGCTCATGGTGCGGCGGCTGAACTCGCCGTTGACGCTATCGAAGCCGAGGGCGATGGCGACGATCGGGATGAGGAAGCCGAGGAAGGCGACGAAGGAGGGCAGGGGCGGCTGCGCCACGGTGAAGACGTGCAGGAAGATGAAGCGGTCCTGCCCGATCTCCTGGCGCAGGCCGGTGGCCGCCTGATGGATCGCCGCGACGCCGGCGATGCAGATCAGCAGCTCCAGCAGCAACATCCGGGTGCTGCCCAGATTGTCGGCGAGCTCCTTGCGGATGATCGCGCCGAGGCCGGTCCAGGGCGAGCCGCTACGCCGCATGGCGCACCTCCGCGAAATGGCTGGCATAGACGTCGTGCAGGCTGGCCTGGCCGACCTCGAGGCCGAGCAGCGCGCCGCCGGCCTCGCAGACCGTCCGCGCCACCGCGGCGCGGACGTCGGCGCCGGCCTCGATGCGCAGGCGCCCGGCGGCCTCCTCGGTCACGGCGGTGACGCCGGGAATGGCCCGCAGGCGCGGCGCCAGCCCCTCGCCTTGGGCCTCGATCCGCACGACATGCGCGCCGCCGAGCACCTCGGCGATCAGCGCGTCGACGCGGCCGGTCAGCCCGACGCGGCCCTGGTTGAACAGCGCGACGCGGTCGCAGACCGACTGGACCTGGTCCAGGAGGTGGGACGACAGCAGGATGGTCATGCCGTCCTGCTTGAGCGAGCGGATCAGGGCAAGGAACTCCTGCGTCGACTGCGGGTCGAGGCCGCTGGTCGGCTCGTCGAGGATGGCGATGTCGCAGCGCTTCATCAGGATCTCGGCGATGGCCAGGCGCTGGCGCATGCCGCGGGAGAAGGTGCGCACCGGCCGGCGGCGCACCTGCGCCAGCCGCACCCGCTCCAGCGCCGCCGTCATCCGCGCCTCGATCTCCCCGGCCGGAAGGGCGGCGAGCTCGGCACCGTAGCGCAGATTGGCGTCGGCGCTGAGATGATCGTAGAAGCCGACCGAATCCGGCATGTAGCCGACCCGCCTCTTCACCTCCAGCGGGGCGCGCAGCGGGTCGAAGCCGGCGACGCGGGCTTGTCCCGAGGTCGGCTCGGTCAGGCCGAGCAGCATCAGGATGGTGGTGGTCTTGCCGGCGCCGTTGGGGCCGAGCAGCCCGACCACCTCGCCGGGCTCGATCGCGAAGTCCAGCCGGTCGACGGCGAGGACCTGGCCGTAGCGCTTGGTCAGCGCCTGCGTGGCGATGATGGGCTCGCTCATCGCCGGCCATACCTGCCGACGGCGCCGACGAGCACGAGCGCGGCGACGGCGACCAGCCCGATGCCGGTCGCGCCCCACAGCGTCGAGGTCAGGACGGTGACGCGATAGCTGGCGGACTGCGAGGCGCCGTCGCCGGAGGCGCTGAAGGAGACGACATAGTCGCCGTCGAGGGCTTTCGCCGCGGGCGTGACCAGGGCCGTGACCGTGCGCTCGGCGCCGGCCTGGAGCGCGTCGATATGCGCCGGCTCGAAGCTCACCTTCCAGTCCGGCGGCGCCGAGCCGTTGAGGGAGAGGTCGCGGGCCGCGGCGGTGCCGGAATTGCGCAGCACCAGCGTGTAGCTCCGCTCCCGGCCGGCATAGGCGTTGCCGCTGACCCGCCCGTCCTCGCCGGCGAGGCTCAGCGAGGGCTGGCCGCTGACGTCGAGGGTGAGCCTGGCCGTCGCCTCGGTGCCGGCGCCGGCGATCTTCATCGTCACGGGGTAGTCGCCGGCCGGTGTGTCCTGGGTCGGCTTGATCGAGACGGAGATGTCCTTGGCCTCGCCGGCCTTCAGCGGGATGCTGGTGAGCTCCTGGCTGCCATATCCCTCCTTGAAGGCCACGTCGAAGCCGGCCGGGGCCTCGGCCGTCAGCGTCGCCAGCATGTCGGTGGCGCTGTCGTTCACGACATGGACGCTGAAGTCGAAGCTCGACTTCGGCGATCCCTTCAGGACCGGCAATTTGGGCTCGGCCGTGAGCTTGGCGGCGAGCGGCGGCTCCAGGTGCACGGTCACGGGCAGGCTGGACCTGGCGTCCGTGCCGGCGGCATCGATCAGCAGCTTGTAGTCCCCGGGCTTGGCGTCCTTGGGGATATCGAGCTTGAGGGAGAGGGTGGCGCGGCCGTCATAGTCCGCGAAGGCGGCGTTCACCGGCTTGCCCTGGCCCTCGATCACGGCGCTCCAGGCCTGCGGCTTCTCGGCGACGTTGAGCTCGGTGCGCTGGGGCGCCAGCCCGTAATTGTACAGCGTCAGGCCGAGGGAGGTGGTGTCGCCGGCATGCAGCGTCAGGGACGGGAAATCCGTGGTCAGCCAGAGCCCCTTGATGTCCGGGGCTGTCGCGGCCCAGGCTTGGCCGGATGTCAGGAGCGCTGAAGCGTAGAACAGGCTTGCGCACAGCAAGCGTCTCTTGGCGTGCATTGTCGACCTCGATGGACCCTGCGGGTCGAAGGGCGCGGCGTCCCAAGTCCGTGCGGCGGGGAGGCGCCGCGTCGCTGCGCGGGGCGCCGGTCGCCGCCGGCTCCTCGGGCCCGCGTTCGAACCGCCGCGAACAAAGCACAGCCGAGCTTGGCGCTGCTTGTCCGGGACATTAACAATCGTTCATGTTCGCAGGTCCGGTGATGTGCTCGGGCTGTGGGCTTGATTTGGAAGGGATCGTTCTCTAATATCGGGCCCATGAACGCATCCGCCAGTCCCACCCCTGAGTCCCGTGGCCCCGGCCGCCCCCGCGAGTTCGACCTCGACGCGGCGCTGGACGGGGCGATCGGCGTGTTCAGCGAGATCGGCTACCACGCCACCTCCCTCGGCAAGCTCACGGCGGCGATGCAGATCGCCGAGGGCAGCCTCTACAAGGCCTTCCGCGACAAGCGCGCCGTGTTCCTTGCCGCGTTCGAGCGCTATGTGCGCCTGCGCAGCCGGCGGCTCGCCGAAGAGCTGGCCTCGGCGCGGACCGGCCGCGACCGGGTCAGGGCGGTGCTCGCCGTCTATGCCGAGGCCAGCCACGGCAGCCTCGGGCGGCGCGGCTGCCTCGTCGTCGGCAGCGCGGTGGATCTCGCCAGCTCGGACCCGGAGATGGCCGGCCGCGTGGCCGAGGTGCTGGCCATGCGCGAGCGGCGCCTCGCAGACTTCGTCCGGGAGGGGCAGGCGGACGGCTCGATCGCCGCCGGGGCCGATGCCGCAGCGACGGCGCGGCTGCTGCTGTGCGTGATCCAAGGCATGCGCGTTCTCGGCAAGACCGGCCGCTCCCCCGAGGAGATGGCGAGCGTCGTCGAGAGCGCGCTGAAGCTGCTCGATTGAATTCGTGGCTAATTTGGAAGTGATCTCTTTCTATTTATGGAGCCAATCATGACGACAGCGCATCGCGAGACGGGCGCAGAGCACGAGATCGTGCGGACGATGGACGCCGATATCCCGCCGCCGTTCGAGCCCGCGGCGTTCTGGCGGCAGTTCCGTCACGGCACCGCGGTGGTGCGTGGCGTGCGTCTCCACTTCGTCGAAGGCGGCGCCGGCGCGCCGGTGCTGCTGCTGCCGGGCTGGCCGCAGAGCTGGTACGCCTGGCGCCAGGTCATGCCGCTGCTGGCCGCCGCCGGCCGGCGCGTCGTCGCCCTCGACCCGCGCGGCATGGGCGATTCCGACCGGCCCGCCGGCGGCTACGACCTCGCCACCGTGGCCGCCGAGATCCACGGCCTGGTCGAGGCCCTGGCCTTGACCGCGGATGGGCCGATCGACGTCGTCGGCCACGACGTCGGCACCTGGATCGGCCATGCCCATGCGGCGGACTGGCCGGACGACGTCCGGCGCCTCGCCGTGTTCGATGCGGCGCTGCCCGGCATCAGCCCGCCGCCTCCGCCGGGCATCGCTTCGCCGCAGGCCAATGCCAGGACCTGGCATTTCGGCTTCAACCGCCTCGACGACTTGCCGGAGCTGCTGCTGGAGGGGAAGGAGCGAGCCTTCCTGACCTGGCTGTTCCGCTCCAAGGCGGTCCGCCCCTGGACGATCGCGCCGGCCGACCTCGACGAATATGTCCGGGTCAATGCGGCGCCCGGCGCCACCCGGGCGGCGCTCGCCTATTACCGGCATGCGCTCGGGCCGGAGGGGCTGGCGCAGAGCCGGGCGCGGGCGCAGCGCCGGCTCGCCATGCCGGTGCTCGCCGTCGGCGCCGATGCCGGCGTCGGCTCCATCCTGATCGAGACCATGCGCCTCGTCGCCGACGACGTCACCGGCGCGGTGTTCGCAGGCTGCGGCCATTACATGCCGGAGGAAGCGCCGCGCGCCGTGGCCGAGGCGATCCTGCGCTTCGTCGGCGCCACGTCCGACGGCAGGGTCGGCGACAGCTGATCGACAGCCCATTCCGGGCCACGGCCCGGCACGCGCGGACCTCGTCACCGCCGAGCATCGCCATGATGGTCGGCGCTGTTCAGCATGTGTGACTGGAGGTAGAATATCGAGGGTCAGGTACCTGGAAGGTCGATATGGCGCTCAGCATCAAGGATCCCGAGACGGAGCGGCTGGCCCGCGCGCTGGCAGAGCGAACAGGGGAGACCATCACGACTGCGACCCGGCGGGCCCTGGAGGAGCGGTTGCGGCGCGTCGGAAACAACGCAAGGCGGGCAGCGCTCCTCGAAGATCTCGCCGCAATTCGGCGTCGCTGGAGCCAGACGCCTGTTCGAGATGCCCGTAGTGCCGAAGAGATGATCGGCTACGACGAAAACGGACTGCCTCGCTGATGGTGATCGACACGTCGGCAATCGTCGCGATTGCCCTGGACGAGCCGGAAGCTGCAGGCTTCGAGCAGCGTATCGCCGATGATCCGGTTCGCCTGATCTCGGCCGCCACCATGCTGGAAGCTGCCATGGTTCTCGAAACCCGTCTCGGCGACTCGGGCGGCAGCGACCTCGATCTCTGGCTGCACAAGGCCGGATTCGAGGTCGTCGCGGTCGACGCCGAGCAGGCGGACAGGGCCCGGAGGGCCTGGCGGCGCTTTGGCAAGGGACGGCATGCCGCAGGCCTGAACTTCGGCGACTGCTTCTCCTATGCCCTGGCGACGCTCACCGGCGAGCCGCTGCTGTTCAAGGGCAACGACTTCGCGCAGACGGATATCCCGGCTGCCTGACTGACGCCGCCGGCGGCGATGCACAGCGAAGGTACGGAGGTCTCATCCGTGGTCCGGCTATTTCAAGCCGGCCCCGAGGCTGTTCTCGATATCCCTTCGGCTGCGGCATACCCTCGCCATATCTGTCCCTCATACCGGCCGCAAAGATCGACGCGGCGGCGCGATCGAGGGATCGGGAGGTGACCATGCTTTCCCTGCCGAGGCGCTGCATCGCCGCATGTCTTCTCGGGGCGTGCTTCATCACGGGCATGAGCGTGTCCGCAAGCGCGCAGCTGCTGCCCGAGCGCGTCGAGAAGGCGGCGCAGGACCGCATTGCCGCAGGCTCCTATCAGACATTGGTCTTCGGCATCGTCGACGGCGACAGGAGCGAGGTCGTCGGCTTCGGCAAGCTCGACAGCGGCAAGCCGCCGGACGGCGATACGCTCTATGAGATCGGCTCGATCACCAAGACCTTCACGGCGACGCTCCTGGCCGCGGCCGTGCTCTCCGGGCAGGTGAAGCTCGACACCCCGGTGGCGGAGCTTCTGCCGGACTTCAGGATCCCCTCGCGCAACGGCCGGGAGATCACGCTCGGCGATCTCGCCACCCAGCATTCCGGCCTGCCGCGGCTGCCGTCCAACCTGCTGGGGAGGACTCCGTCCAATCCCTATGCCGACTATGACGCGGCCAAGCTGAAGGCCTTTCTCGCCGGCTACGACCTGCCGCGCGATCCGGGCAGCGCTTACGAATATTCCAATCTCGGCTTCGGCCTGCTGGGCTATGCGCTGGCCCGGTCGAGCCACGCCACCTATGACGCCCTGGCGGTGAAGGAGATCCTCGAGCCGCTCGGCATGTCCGCGACCGGCACCGAGCTTCCCCCGGCCGTCACCGCCCATCTGGCGCCGGGCCACGACGGTGCGGGCAGGGCGGCGGGGAGCTGGGATTTCGACGCGCTGGCCGGTGCCGGAGCGCTGCGGTCCACGGCCAACGACATGCTGTGCTACCTCAAGGCCAACATGGGCGTGGATCGATCGCCGCTGGCCGCCGCGATGACCCTGGCGCAACAGCCGCGCAGCGACGTGACCAAGACCCTGCGCATCGGGCTCGCCTGGATGACGACCGGCACGGGAATCGTCTGGCACAACGGCATGACCGGTGGCTACGCGAGCTTCATCGGATTCTCACCCGCCCGACGCCGCGGCGTCGTCATTCTCAGCAACACGGCGCTCGACACCGACGATCTCGGCTTTGCCGTGCTCGACGCGAATGCTTCCCTGACGCCCACCTACAAGGCGATCAGCCTGCCCGATGCGTCGCTCGACGAGTATGTCGGCACCTACAAGCTCGGCGAAAACTTTCTCCTGAACGTCTTCCACATGCGGGCAGGCTTGTTCGCCCGCGCGACCGGACAGGTTGCGTTTCCGATCTTTCCGTCCGCGCCCAACGAGTTCTTCGCCAAGATCGCCGGGATCGGCATCAGCTTCACCCGCGACGCCGGCGGCTTGGTGACCGGGCTCGTGCTGCATCAGAACGGCAACCGCACGGCTCCGAAGCTGAGCGCCGCCGAGCTGCCGCGCGCGACCGAGGGGAGCGCCGTCGACGCCGGCGCGCTCGGCGACTATGTCGGGCAATACCGGTTCGATTTCGGCATCCTCGATATCGCGCTCGATCGCGATCATCTCGAAGCCCAGCTCACCGGTCAGCCGCCGTTCCCGATCTTCGCGAGCGCCAGGGACAAGTTCTTCTACAAGGTCGTCGACGCCCGGCTCGATTTCGAGCGCGACGCGGAAGGGAAGATCAGCGCCGTGGTCCTGCACCAGAACGGCCGCGATCTGCGGGCGCCCCGCGCGAGCGGCCCATGATCGCGGCGTTCGATGCGGCGGCAGCGGCCGGCAGCCCGGTCCGGCTCAGCCGCTGAGCGCCAGCACCTTGAACAGGGCGCCCATGCCCGTGCGGCCCCGGTCGGTGAGGCGGGCGAGGGCCGCGTCGATGTCGGCGACCTGAGCCGGGGTAGCGCGGCGCTTGAGGGCGGCGGCGCGCTCGCGGATGCCGAGGCCCTCGAGGAAGTCGGCCTGGCCGGCCATGAGGTCGATGCGCGCGCCGGCGGCCGCGGCGGCGGCGGCCAGCGCGGCAAAGTCGACATGGGTGGTGAGGTCGGCCTCGCCGGGCTCGGCCAGCGGGTCGGCGCCGGCATGGCGGCGCATCGCCTGCAGCGTGTCGCCGAAGCCGGTCTCGATATGGCCGTAGTCGAGGATCAGAGCCGCGCCGCCGTCGCGGGCGAGACGCGCGGCCAGATGCCCGGCGAGGCGCAGGCCGGCTTCGCCGAGCTCGAGGATTGCCCCGTCCGGCGCCTCCGGCAGGCCGTCGATCCCGGCCGGCCCGGCGGCGAGGCCGAAGGCCAGCCGATCTCCGGCGAGGCCGACCAGGCGCTCGTGCCAGCGCCCGTCCCGGCGCTGGAACTGGCGCACGGGCAGGGCGTCGAAGAACTCGTTGGCGATCAGGATCAGCGGTCCGTCCGGCAGGGTGTCGGTGGCCTCGTGCCAGGCGGGCGCGTGGCCGGCCAGAGCGTCGGCCTGGCGCTGGCGCAGGACCGGGCTGGTCTCGACCAGATGCAGCCGGGCTGCCCGCAGGAAGTCAGGCGCCGCCCTGGCCACGGCGCGCAGCGCGTCGGCCATCAGCGTGCCGCGCCCCGGGCCGAGCTCGGCGAGGAGCACGGGGTCGGGCCGGCCGAGCCTCTGCCAGGCATGGGCCGCCCACAGCCCGACGAGCTCGCCGAACATCTGGCTGATCTCGGGCGCGGTCGTGAAGTCGCCCGCCGCGCCCAGGGGATCGCGCGTGCGGTAATAGCCGTGCACGGGATGGCCGAGGGCGAGCGCCATGAAGCGGGCGAGGTCGATCGGCCCCTCGTCCCGGACGAGAGACGCGATCGCCTCGCCGAGCGGCGTGGTCATGCCGGCGTCGCGGGCTGGGCGGCGTCCTTGCGGCGCAGCGCGTACCAGATCAGCCCGAGGCCGGCGAGGATCAGCGGCAGCGACAGGGCCTGGCCCGTGGTGATCGGGCCGAGGACATAGCCGTCCGGCTCGCGGAACAGCTCGGAGATGGAGCGGGCGAGGCCGTAGCCGACGCCGAACACGCCCGCGACCAGGCCCGGCCGCTTCAGCCCGCCGATGCGCGTCAGCACCAGCAGCACCAGGAACAGGACGAGGCCCTCGAGCGCGGCCTCGTAGAGCTGGCTGGGATGACGCGGCACGATCTCGCCGGCCGCGTCCATCGAGCGCGGGAACAGGAAGGCCCAGGGCACGTCGGTGGGCCGGCCCCAGAGCTCGCCGTTGACGAAATTGGCGAGGCGCCCGAAGAACAGGCCGATCGGCGCCACGGCCGAGGCGACATCGAAATAGGAGAGCACCGGCACCCCGTGCCGGCGGGCGAAGATGACGATCGCCAGCGCCGCGCCGATCAGGCCGCCATGGAAGGCCATGCCACCGTGCCAGATCTGCACGATCTCCAGCGGATTGGCGAAGTAGTAGGTGGGCTCGTAGATCAGCACCTGGCCGAGCCGCCCGCCGAGGATGACGCCGAAGGTCACCCAGACCAGGAGGTCGTCGAACAGCGCCGGGTCGCCCGGCTGCCTGGTCCAGAGCGCGGCATTGGCGATGAGACGCTTGCCGTAGATCCAGCCGCCGACCAGGCCGACGATGTAGGAAATCGCGTACCAGCGGATGGCGAAGGGGCCGACCTCGACGAGGACGGGATTGAAGGCGGGGAGGGGGAGCGCGAACAGCATGGCGCCTTGTCTCGCGAGCGTGTGGCAGGGTCAAGACGGCGCGGGCTCTCGCGCCCCTCGCCGGCCCGTGATAGGAGCCACGCGACAAGGGAGCTCTCTCGCCATGACCCAGACCACAGGCCGTATCTTCGACGAATTCGCCAAGCTGATGACCGACGCCGCCGGCATGGCGCAGGGCGTGCGCCGCGAGGTCGACGGCGTGGTGCGCGCCCAGGCCGAGCGCATCCTGCGCGACCTCGACTATGTCACGCGCGAGGAGTTCGAGGCCGTCCGGGAGATGGCGGTCAAGGCGCGCGAGGAGAACGAGCGGCTGGCGGGGCGCCTCGAAGCCCTGGAAGCGAAGCTGGCCACGAATTGACGGAGCCGGCAAAGCTTATCCACAGGCGACTCCTGGCGAAAAATCCGGCTTGTGGAAGACATGAACGAATCCTTGCCGATTCACGGAGAATGCCGAAAGTCGTGACCCGGGAGACGGTGGAACGGTCCGCCGCGGAAGAGTAAGGCTGCGCCGTCGCCGCGGTGTGCCGGAAAAGGGTTCTCCGTGATCGAGATGCTGAGCGAGCGGGCCGGCCATCCAGTCGACCTCGTCGAGCATGTGGCCAGCGCCCATGACTGGGCGTTCGACCGCCATGGCGAGGACGAGATATCGATCGTCGTCAAGGGCCTGGCCGCGGACTATTCCGTCGCCTTCACCTGGATGGACGACATCGAGGCGCTGCACCTGTCCTGCTCCTTCGACAGCCGCATCCCGGAGCGGCGCCATGCCGACGTGCTGGCGCTGGTGGCCCTGGTCAACGAGCAGCTCTGGGTCGGCCATTTCGACATCTGGAATGCCGACAGCGTCATCATGTTCCGCCACTCGCTGTTCCTGGCCGGCGGCGCCACGGTCAACCCGCGCCAGTGCGAGGCGCTGATCGAGATTGCCCTGCAGACCTGCGAGCGCTATTTCCAGGCCTTCCAGTTCGTGATCTGGGCCGGCAAGGCGCCGAAGGAGGCGCTCGCCGCCGTGCTGTTCGAGACCGTGGGCGAAGCATGAGCCTCGATATCGGCGGCAAGCTCCTGCTCCTCGGCGCCGGCAAGATGGGCGGCGCCATGCTGGAGGGCTGGCTGAAGCTCGGGCTCGACCCGAAGCTGGTCGCGGCCATGGACCCTCATCCGCCGGCGGACACGGCGGCGCTGCTCAGCCGGGCCGGCGTGGCCGTCAATCCCGACCTCGCCGCCTTCGGCGCGCCGGCGGTCGTGCTGCTGGCGATCAAGCCGCAGATGATGGGTGAGGCGCTTCCCGCGGTGGCGGCGGGCGTCGTCGCCTCGACGCTGGTGATCTCGATCATGGCCGGCAAGACCATCGCCGGCATCGCCGCGCTGCTGCCGCCGGGCACGGCGATCGTGCGGGCCATGCCGAACACGCCGGCGGCGGTGGGGCGCGGCATCACCGTCGCCGTGCCGAACGCGGCCGTCACAACAGCCCAGCGAGCGGCGGCCGATGCGCTGCTGCGCTCCACCGGCGCCGTCGAGTGGATCGAGGACGAAGGGTTGATCGACGCGGTCACCGCCGTGTCCGGCTCCGGCCCCGCCTATGTCTTCCACCTGGTCGAGGCCCTGGCCGAGGCCGGCGTCGCCGCCGGGTTGCCGGCGGACCTCGCCATGCGGCTGGCGCGCGAGACCGTGGCCGGGTCGGGCGAGCTGCTGCACCGCTCCGACCAGCCGGCGGCGGTGCTGCGCCAGAACGTCACCAGCCCCGGCGGCACCACGGCCGCGGCTCTCGCCGTGCTGATGGCGGAGGGCGGCCTGACGCCGCTGATGCAGCGGGCCGTCGCGGCGGCGAAGACCCGGGCGGGCGAGCTCGCCGGCTGACGCGTCGCATTGAACGCCGGTCGCGAGCGCCTATGTTGGGACGAGCGCAACGGAGGCGACCATGGCGAGGAAACCCGCGACCACCCCTGAATCCGAAGCGCCGAAGGACGTGCGCGCCGCCGCGATCGACGCGCTGATGGCGCTGGCGGCCGAGCGGGACTGGGACGCGATCAGCCTCGGCGACATTGCCGGCAAGGCTGGCCTGCCGCTCTCGGCGCTGCGCGGCGCCTACGCCTCGAAGGGCGCCATCCTCGCCGCCTTCTCGCGCGGCATCGACGAGGCGGTGCTCGACGGCATCGATCCCGGCATGGCGGGCGAGCCGGCGCGCGAGCGCCTGTTCGACACGCTGATGCGCCGCATCGACATGCTCGCCCCGCACAAGGAGGCGATCCGCAACATCAGCCGCGCCTTCCTGCACGATCCCCTGACGCTCGCGGCCTGGAACCGTGTGGCCGTGACCTCGGCGCAATGGATGCTGGCCGCCGCCGCCATCGACACGGACGGGCCGATGGGCGCGCTCCGGGCCCAGGGCCTGGCGCTGGCCTGGTCGCGCATCGTCCGGACCTGGCTCGCCGACACCGACGAGGGCCTGGCGCGCACCATGACCGAGATCGACCGGCAATTGCGCTCCGGCGAACGCTGGATGGAGCGGGCCGACGACCTCTGGCAGATCACCCGGCCGTTCCGGCGCATCGCCGAACGCTCGGCCCGGCGCCGGTCCCGCTTCCGCGAGCGGATGCGCGAGCGTTTCGCCGACCTCGCCGATCGCGATCGCCGGCGCGAGCGCGGCCGGGACGACGCCGGGGCACAGTGACCGTTTCGCTCAGCCGGCCGGCGCCGGGCCGGCCTCGCGCCCGGCGCGGCGCATGAGGTGGCGAGCGGTGAACAGGTCGAGATGGGCGCCGCCATTGTTCTTGTACATCGTGATCTCTTCCGGGCTGCCGCGGCCGGCATGGCGCCCGCTGCAGAGGTCGAACAGGTCCGCCTCGATCGAATCCAGCGTGATCAGGCCGCGCTCGATCGGCTGGCGGATATCGCCCGAGCGGTCGCAGCCGTTGCGGGTGTCGACGAACAGGCGGGCGCGCCGGACCACGTCGTCGTCGGCCTCGCGCATCTCGGGGCGATAGGCGCCGACGAGGTCGACATGGGTGCCGGGTCGCAGGAGGGCGCCGCGGACCAGCGGCGCCGTCGCCATGGTGACGCAGGAGACGATGTCGGCTTCCGCCACAGCCGTGTCGAGATCGCTCACCGCCTCGGCCGCGATGCCGGGCCGCGCGAGCTCGCGGGCGACCGCCTCGGCGCGCGCGAGCGTGCGGTTCCAGATCAGGATGCGGCGGATCGGGCGCACGCTGGCATGCGCCATGGCGACATGCGGGGCGAGGCCGCCGGCGCCAACCACCAGCAGCACCTCGGCATCCCTGCGCGCCAGGCAGGCGGCGCCGAGGGCCGAATCGGCGGCGGTCTTGCGGAACGTGAGCGCGGCGCCGTCGCAGGCGAAGAGCGGCGCGCCGGTCCGGCCGCTGAACAGGGCGACCAGGCCCTGCACCGAGGGCTCGGGCACGGGCAAGGCCAGGTTGCCGGGAAAGACGCCGACCAGCTTGACGGCGATCAGGTCCTGATAGGCCCAGGCGACCAGCGAGACGAAGGTGTTCGGCCCGTCCCGCGGCTCGTTCGTGACGGTGAAGCTCGCCGGCGGCATCGCCTCGTCCCGGTGCGCCGCGCGCAGGGCCTCCACCAGGCCGGGATAGTCGAGGAGGCGATGGACGCCGCCGGCATCGAGGATGTTCATGTCGCACCTTGGTCTGCGGCTCTCCGGCCAAGCGCCATGGTAGAGAAAAGCCCGATCCGCATCACCCTCCGAAGCTTGGCGTCGGCGCCGAACGGCGCTACCTCGGGCGGGCCGGCGGCCGCCGGCGACCTCCATCTCTCCACGGGACATGCCTCATGAGCGGTTCGGACCCTGCGCCCCAGATCGGCTTCGACGACTTCCTCAAGGTCGACATCCGCGTCGGTACCATCGTCGGCGTCGAGCCCTTTCCCGAGGCGCGCAAGCCGGCCTTCAAGCTCCAGATCGATTTCGGGCCGGAGATCGGGGTGAAGAAGTCCTCGGCGCAGATCACGGTGCACTACCGCCCGGAAGACCTGGTCGGCCGGCAGGTGGCGGCGGTGGTGAACTTCCCGCCGCGGCAGATCGGCCGGTTCATGTCGGAGGTGCTGACGCTGGGCTTTCCCGACGGGGAGGGGGCGGTGGTGCTGATCGGGCCGAGCCTGAAGGTGCCCGACGGCGGGCGGCTGTTCTGAGCGCGCTCTCGATCTCTTTGCTCTGACGCATTTCCTCGACGCGAACCGAGTGCCGGTTCGCTGGAAAATGCTCTACACCGGCACCCGCACGCTCGCCCTCAGCCCGCCGAGCGGGCTGCGCGCCAGCACGACGTCGCCGCCATGGCCGCGGGCGATGTCGCGGGCGATGGCCAGGCCCAGGCCCGTGCCGGCATGGTCCTGGTTGCGGCCCTCGTCGAGACGGACGAAGGGCTTGAACACCTCCTCGCGCTGGCTCTCGGGCACGCCGGGGCCGTCGTCGTCGACATGGACGGTGAGGTAGCGCGTCTCGCGCAGGCCCGAGATGACGATGTCGTCGCCGAAGCGCTGGGCATTGGAGACGAGATTGGCCAGGCAACGCTTGAAGGCGTCCGGGCGCACCGTCACCCTCGGGTCGCCGTGGAAGGAGACGCGCGTCTCGTGGCCGTGGCGCTGGGCGTCGGCGCGCAGCTCCTCCAGGAGCTGGGCGATGTCGGTGGCGGAGGCCTGCTCGACCGCGTCGCCGCGGGCGAAGGCGAGATAGGCCTCGAGCATGCGGCTCATCTCGTCGACGTCCTTGATCAGGTCCTGCGTTTCGGCGTTGTCCTCGCCCATCAGGGCGAGCGACAGCTTGAAGCGGGTGAGGATGGTCCGCAGGTCGTGCGAGACGCCGTTGAGCATGGTGGTGCGCTGCTCGATGGCGCGCTCGACGCGGCGGCGCATCTCGATGAAGGCGCTGGCGGCCTGGCGGACCTCGCGGGCGCCGCGCGGCCGGAAATTGGCGACGTCGCGCCCCTTGCCGAAGGCCTCGGCCGCGGTGGCGAGCTGCTGGATCGGCCGGATCTGGTTGCGCAGGAACAAGACCGCGACCGTCATCAGGATGAGCGAGGAGCCGACCATCCAGACCAGGAAGATGTGGCTGTTGGAGGCATAGGTCTGGTTGCGCCGGGCGAAGACGCGCACCACGGTGTCCTCCAGCTTGATGCGGATCTCGACGAGGTCGGAGCGCCCGACCGTGTCGATCCAGAACGGGCGGGCGATGCGCTGGGTGATCTCGTCCGACAGGGCCTGGTCGAGGATGGAGAAGAAGGGTTTCGGCCCGGCCGGCGGCAGGTCCTCGAGCGGGCGGAACTCGACGCTGAGGGCGAGCTTGTCCTGGGCGATGCGCTCCAGCTTCTGCTTGGTCTGCGGATCGTGCGGGAACTGCTGGTAGAGCTCGATGATCGCCGCGATGTCCTTGGTGGTGGCGGCCGAGAGGCGGGCGGTGACGCTCTGCCAGTGCTTCTCCATGAAGACATAGGCGAGCACGGCCTGCAGGATGACGATCGGCGTGATGATGATCAGCAGCGAGCGGGCATAGAGGCCCTTGGGCATGCGATCGCCGAGAGCCGAGAGCCCGCGGCCGGGCACGGCCAGGATCTCGCGCCAGCTCGGCGTGAACCGGCTCGTCTTCAGCCAGGCTGCGGAGCGCGTCAGCATCATGGGTCGACCACCAGGCGGTAGCCCGAGCCGCGCACGGTCTGGAGATAGACCGGATTGCTCGGGTCGCGCTCGATCTTGCGGCGCAGGCGGTTGATCTGCACGTCGACGGTGCGCTCGTTCGAGGCGTCGGAAGCGGGCCCGGCCAGGGCGAAGCGGTCGACGGTCTCGCCCGGCGCCTCCACCAGCAGGCGCAGCATGTCGCGCTCGCGCTCGGTGATGCGGATGGTCTCGCCCTCGTGCTGCAGCTCGCCGCGGCCGACATGGAAGATGAAGCCGCCGAAGCTGACGCTGTCGCGCGCCGGCTCGGAGGCGACGGCCGGGGCGCGCCTCAGGATATTGCCGATGCGCAGCAGCAGCTCCCGCGGCTCGAACGGCTTGGGCAGATAGTCGTCGGCGCCGATCTCGAGCCCATGGATGCGGTCGGTGGCATTGCCCTGGGCGGTCAGCATCAGGATCGGCACCTCGGAGCCGGCGCGGATCGAGCGCGCCAGCTCGAAGCCGTTCTCGCCGGGCATCATCACGTCGAGGATCAGGAGGTCGAAGGCGAGCGCCTCGATCCGGGCCCGGCCGCTGGCTGCGTTCTCGGCCGTGGTGACGCGGTAGCCCTGCTCCGTCAGATAGCGCGACAGGAGGGCACGGATGCGGTTGTCGTCATCCACGACCAGGATGTGCGGGGCATCGTCGGCGACGGGCTGGACTGGCTTGATCATCGATCCTCTGGCAGGGCGGCGTTGCCGAGCACCAGGCGCTCGACCGCCGGGCGCTCGTGCAGGTCGACGAGAGAGAACAAAAATCGTTTGGCGACAGCATGGCTGTCCGGGCCGGTCTCGGCCAGGGCCGCGGCGATCCGGCGGGATTGCAGCGCCGCCAGCTCGCGCGCCAGGGCCTTGCCGCGCGCCGTCGGCTCCAGCAGGCGCTGGCGGCGGTCCTCGCGGCCCTTGCGCTGCACGATGAAGCCCTGGTCGACCAGCTCCTTCAGGACCCGGCCGAGCGACTGCTTGGTGATCTTCAGGATCTCCAGGAGCTCGGCCACCGTCAGCCCCGGATTGCGGTCGACGAAGTGCAGCACACGGTGATGGGCCCGGCCGAACGCATAGGCTTCGAGCAGGTGGTCCGCGTCGGCGACGAAGTCGCGATAGGCGAAGAACAGGAGCTCGATCAGGTCGTAGAGCGGGGGCACCGGCTCGGCGCGCGCGGGCGTCCGGGGCGAGGCGGGCCCGGCAGCAGAGACATTTACGTCAGGCATATTGACATATTTCGGTCGCAACATTACTCGAACCGGGCTTGCCGCGAAAGGATCGGTCGTCTCCCGGCGAGGCGGCGCCGTCGCTGCTGGACGGCAGGCGGCTCCCGGCGCAAAACAATACCGGGACTTGTTTCCCGACGCAAAAGCGCCGGCCTGTTGACAGAGAACGCGTCCCCGGACGCGGGAGGATCGCAATGTCCGTGCCCTTCGATCAACGCGACGGTTTCATCTGGCTCGACGGCAAGATCGTGCCCTGGCGCGAGGCCCAGCTGCACGTCCTGTCGCACGGCCTGCACTATGGCAGCACCGTCTTCGAGGGCGAGCGCGCCTATGGCGGCGCGATCTTCAAGTCGACGGAGCATTCGGCCCGGCTGCGCCGCTCGGCCGAGATCCTCGACTTCGTCGTGCCCTATTCCGTGGCCGATCTGGACGCGGCCAAGGCGCTGGTGCTGGAGAAGAACGGCATGAAGGACGCCTATGTGCGTCCGGTCGCCTGGCGCGGCTCGGAGATGATGGCCGTGGCGGCCCAGCACAACACCATCCACGTCGCCATCGGCGCCTGGGAATGGCCGAGCATGTTCGACATGGCCGCCAAGATGAAGGGGATCCGGCTCGACATCGCCGAGTATCGCCGTCCCGACCCCAGGACCGCGCCGGTCCTGTCCAAGGCCGCCGGGCTCTACATGATCTGCACCATCTCCAAGCACCGGGCCGAGCGCAACGGCTGTGCCGATGCGCTGATGCTCGACTGGCAGGGGCGGGTGGCCGAGTGCACCGGCGCCAACGTGTTCTTCACCCGCGACGGCCAGGTTCACACGCCGATCGCCGACTGCTTCCTCGACGGCATCACCCGCCAGACGGTGATCGGTCTCGCCAGGGCGCGCGGGCTGGAGGTGGTCGAGCGCCGCGTCATGCCGGAGGAGCTGGCCTCCTTCGACGAGTGCTTCCTCACCGGCACGGCCGCCGAGGTGACGCCGGTCTCCCAGATCGGGCCGCACGCCTTCACGCCCGGCACCATCACCCGCACGCTGATCGAGGATTTCCACGCCGCGGTGCGGCCGGGGGCATCGAAGGCGGCCGCCTGAGGCATGGCTGAGACGTCGTCCACAAAGAAGCGCCTCAGATAGGAAGCGCGCAATCCCCTCTCCCGGACGGGAGAGGGGGTCCCCGCACCATTACGATTCAGGTATTCGTCGGCGCATTCCTAATGCCCGCCGCGCATCTCCGGCGCGGCGAAGCCGGCGACGCCGGCCTCCTCCTCGAAGGGCGTGGCGATCTCGACGAACGTGTCGGGGTAGAAGCCGTTGAAGCGGGTGCGCAGGCCCAGCGAATAGGCGCCGATATGGCCGATCTCGATCCAGTCGCCGGTGTCGACCGTCTCCGGCAGCAGGAACGGGCGAGACAGGATGTCGACGGAATCGCAGGTCGCGCCGCAGATGCGGAAGGGCACGATCCTGTCGGGCGAGCCGTTGCGGCGGCTGCGGGCGGGATCGGGGATCAGGCGGGTCGGCAGCAGGAGCTTGCCGGTCCAGGAATCGGAGAGCGAGGACCAGACGCCGTCGTTGATATAGACGCGCTGGCCCTTCTTCAGCATCACCCGCACCAGCACCGACAGGCAGCGCGCCACGATCACCCGGCCGGGCTCGGCGACAATGGGCAGGTCGTCCAGGCCCCATTCGACGGTGTCGGCGGCGATGCGCGTCATCAGCTCCGGCACGGTCGGCGTCGGCGCGCCGTTGCTCTTCCTGGGATCGACGCCGTATTGGGCGGGGAAGCCGCCGCCGATGTCGAGCTCGGCGATGTCGGTCTTGATGCGCGAACGCACCCAGGCGGTGGAGGCGAGGGCCCGCTCGAACGTGTCGGGGTCCTCCACCTGGGAGCCGACATGGAAGGCGATGCCGGTCTTGAAGCCGAGGCCGGCGATGCGGTTGAGCAGCTCGACCGCATGGGCCGGCCCGGCGCCGAACTTCTTCGACAATTCGTAAGCCGCGGCGCCCTTGGTGAGCAGGCGCACGAACAGCGTCACCTCCGGCGGCGGGATGTCGAGCGCGCGGACGATGCGCACGATCTTGGCCACCTCGTCCTCGTGGTCGAGGGCAAGGGTGCGGATGCCGTATTGCTCCAGGGCCAGGCGGATATGCGACTGGGCCTTGACCGGATGCATGTAGAGCATCCCGGCGTTCGGGGCGACGCTGCGCACCGCCGCGAACTCGGCCGGGCTCGCCACGTCGAACGTGTCGATGCCGGCCTCGGCCAGCACCTTGAGGATCATCGGCTCGCCGTTGGTCTTGACGGCATAAGCGGTCCTGCCGCCGAAGGCCTCGAGGAAGGACCGGGCGTCGGCCTTCAGCACCGAGGGGCGGAAGCCGTAGACCGGCTCGTCGGGACGCAGCGCCAGGGCGGCGTCACGGGCGGTGGCGAAAGCCTGCATGATCGAATCCCGGGCCGTCATCGTCGCCGTGCTTCTAACAGGCCCGGCGTGACGGCGAAATGGTGCGCGCGCAGCTGTGTGCAGGATCCCGATGGAGCACTTCGCCGCTGCCCCCGGACCGCCCCTCCATCGCCCTTGACGACGGACGCACCGCCACGCAAGTTGCCGCAAACAACAGAGGTTCCCGCCATGGTCGCCCGTCTCGCCGCCTTGATGCTCGCCGTCCTCGCCGCGACGCCCGCCGGCGCCGCCTCGCTCCTGGAGAAGAACTTCTGGCTGTCGGGCCCCAATTACGACGGCGACCTGCCCGCCTGCCACGACCCGGGCGTGGCCGACAAGATCGTCTCGCGATTCGCCACCAAGGAATCGGAGTACTGGCATTCCAGCCTGACCATCCAGCTGTTCGACCGGCAGCGCGAGATCGCCTACCGGCCGTGGGGGGCGAGCTACATCCCGAGGCGCTTCTGCACGGCGCGCGTCATGACGTCGGATGGGCGCTATCGCCGGGTGTCCTACGCCATCGGCGAGGATCTCGGCATCATCGGCGCGACCTGGGGCGTCGAATGGTGCGTCGCCGGCCTCGACCGCAACCTCGCCTACGCGCCGGCGTGCAAGATGGCGCAGCCGTGAGGCGGCTGCTCGCCAGCCTCGCTCTCGTGCTGGCCTGCGGCGGGGCGCTGGCCGCCCCGCGCGAGAACCGTGGCGCCGCGGCGGGCGATTTCGACCTCTACCTCCTGGCCCTGTCCTGGTCGCCCGGCTTCTGCGCCTCCGGCGGCGCGGCCAAGGCGCCGGACCAGTGCGCCGTCGGCGCGGGGCTCGGCTTCGTCGTGCACGGGCTCTGGCCGCAATCCGAGCAGGGCTATCCCTCCTATTGCCTGCCGCAGGGGCGCTATCCCCAGCGCCGCGACGTCGCGGCGGTGCGCGGGGTGATGCCGTCGGAGGGCCTCGCCCGCTACGAATGGAAGAAGCACGGCACCTGCTCGGGCCTGCCGCCGTCGCAATATTTCGCTGCGATCGCCAAGGTCTACGCCTCGCTGGAGACGCCGGAGGCCTATCGCGCGCCGGATCAGGACGTGCAGGTCGCGCCGATCGACATCGAGCGGGCCCTGTCGGCGGCCAATCCCGGTCTGCGCCTGGACATGATCACCGTCGATTGCGGCCGCGGCGACGACGGCGGCCCGGTGCTGCAGGAGGTGCGCATCTGCATGACCAAGGACCTGCGCGGCTTTCGCACCTGTCCCCAGGAGGTGCAGCGCGACACCTGCCGGGCACGATCGATCACTGTTCCGAGGGTACGCTGAGATGGGATGGCAGCGCTTTGCCGCAACGGGCCTCGGCGAGCCGGAGGAGGGAGCGCCGGCGCCCGATCGCGTCCTCGCCGGTGCGCCGCGCTTTCGCACCTGGAACCGCTACGAGAGCGCCGACGGGCACGTGTTCTGCGGCGTCTGGGAATGCACGCCGGGCAAATGGCGCGTCACCTACGACGAGTGGGAAAGCTGCACCCTCCTGGAGGGGCGCTCGGTGGTGACGCCGGACGGCGGCGAGCCGGTGGTGCTCGGCCCGGGCGACACGATGGTGCTCGAGCCCGGCTTCGCCGGCACCTGGGAAGTGATTGAGACCACCCGCAAGACCTACGTCATCTCCACGCGATCGGCGTAGCCGATCGTCGTGCGACGGATTTCCACGTGATCCGCGAAGCGGATCATCGTGCTCCACGCGATCTCCACGCGATCGGCGTAGCCGATCGTCGTGCGCATAGCCGATTGTCGTGCGCGTAGCCGATGGTCGTGCGCGGGTTCACTCCGACCTGCCGCAACGTGACATCCCGCACAGCCAGGCCGGACGCCTTCGACTAGTCTCCAGCCACTCGAACCGCTCCTCTGGCTCTGGAGACTTGCAATGCGCATCGTTCTCGTCGCTTCCGTTGCCGTGGTTGCCCTGGTCTCCACCGCCGCCACTGCGGCCTTCGCCCAGGATGACTTCCAGCGCCGCAACCGGGTGTTCCAGCAGCGTCCGGCGGTCACCCAGTTCCAGCAGGGCAACCCGGGCCGCGTCCGCCTGCGTCAGGTCGAGCCGGTCGCGCAGGGGCCGCGGCGGCAGGGCTTCGTTCCCATCCAGCCTTCGCAGCCGGCAATCCCGACGCTGCGGCCGATCGCGCCGGTGCAGCCCGCTGGCGGTGTCACGCCCCGGCTGCGGCCGCTTGCGCCGGTGCAGCCCGTGGTCGACCAGGGGACGCCGCCGCGCGTCTTCTCCCGGCCGGTCGGGCCGGCGCCGGACGGTCCGCGGCAGGCTTCGGCCAAGCCCTTCATCCTGCCGGCGCAGCCCGCCGGCGACACGGCCCGGCTGCGGCCGGTCTCCCCGGCCCAGCCCGTCGCCGATTTCGGCGGGGCGGCGCAGCGCCAGATCGTGCCCGTGGCGGCCGGCTCCGATACGCCGGTGCCGGTGGCCCAGGCCGTCGCACCCGTAGCCCGTCCCTTGCTGGCGCCGCAGCCCGTGGCGGATGTCACCGGCGCGGTGGCGGACGCCGTGCCCCCGCCTGCTCCCCAGGTCGCGGTTCCCCAGGTCGCGGTTCCCCAGGTCGCGGTTCCCCAGATCGCGGCGCCCCCGGCCGTGCAGCCGCCTGCCGCGCAGCAGCTCGCCGTGCCGGCGCCGAAGCCGGTGAAGAAGCGGGTGATCGTGCGCTACGAAGATCAGGACGACGTCTACGACGACGAGGTCTCCTACGCGCCCCGCCGCGCCTATGGTTATGGCGGCGGCTACGGTTACGGTGGTGGCTACGGCGGCGGCTGCGAGTGACATCGCCGCCTCCTGCGGGCCGGTGAGAGAGCGGGCCGACGAGGCCCGCTTTTCGCGTGTCCGGGGCGAGGCCGCCGTGCCGCAGGTCGGGCTTGATGCCTCGCCGGTTCCGGCTTAGACGCTGTCATGAACTATCGTCACGCCTTCCATGCCGGCAATTTCGCCGATGTGTTCAAGCACATCGTGTTCAGCCGCATCCTGATTCACCTCGCCCGCAAGGATACGGCCTTCCGGGTGATCGACACCCATGCCGGCGCCGGCCTCTACGACCTCGAGGGCGAGGAGGCCGCCCGCACCGGCGAATGGATCGACGGTGTCGGCCGCCTCCTCGAGCGGCCGCTGGCGGCCGCCGCGGCCGCCCTGGCCGAGCCCTGGCTCGCCATCGTGCACGAGCTCGCCGGACATGTGCCGCGGCTCTATCCCGGGTCCCCATACCTCGCGCAGCGCCTGACGCGGCCGCAGGACCGGCTGACGTTCGGCGAGGCTCGCGCCGCCGATGCGGGACTCCTGCGCGAGACGCTCGGGCGCGACCGGCGGGCTCTTGTGGCGGCAGGGGACGGATGGAGCCTGATCAAGGCGCAGCTGCCGCCGCCCGAGCGGCGCGGCGTGGTGCTGATGGATCCGCCGTTCGAGCAGGAGCGGGAGTTCGGCGCCATTCTCGACGCGCTCGAGGCAGGGCTGCGGCGCTGGGCCACCGGCATCTACGCCGTGTGGTATCCGATCAAGGGCCGGCGCGAGGTCGATGCCTTCGCCCGCCGGCTGGCGGCGCTGCCGGCCGGCAAGGTCCTGCGGGCCGAGATCGGGCTCTACAAGGTCGAGCGAATCGACCGGCTGAACGGCTGCGGCATGGCGATCGTCAATCCGCCCTGGCACCTCGACGAGGACCTGCGTCTGCTGGCGCCGGCGCTCGCCGGGCATCTCGCCCGCGAAGGGCAGGGCCAGAGCCGGGTCGAGTGGCTCCGGGGTGAGTGACGTAGCGTCACGGTTTGCGACAAAGCGATCACGCCCTCTTGCGCGAAAGCGTCACTTGGATGACACTTAACGTTAATCGGGCGAGGTAGGCACCCGGTGAAATCGCAAGTCAATGCCATGGCCAGGTCTTCCACGTTGGCAATGCTTCGACGTATCCGAATGTTCTTCGACCGTCTCTTTACCGGCAGGCCGCCGGTGGCCGATGTGAACGGATACGGAGTGCGCGATGGCGCAGAGCGGCACCGTTAAATTCTTCAATGCCCAGAAGGGCTACGGCTTCATCAAGCCGGACGATGGCGGACGGGATATCTTCGTCCACATCACAGCGGTCGAGCGGTCGGGCCTGACGGACCTGGCCGAGGGGCAGCGGATCTCCTTCGACGTGGAGCCCGACAAGAAGGGCAAGGGGCCGAAGGCGGTCAACCTGGTCGTCGGCTGACGACCGGTCGCTACGGGGTGTCCGAGGCCCCGACGCAGGGCGGGATCGGACATCCCGGCGGAGCCCGACTGGGCGGGACATCGCGGGCGGAACCACGCTCCGACCGGCCGGGACGGCTGCGGCGTTTTGGGCTGGCTTCACCGCGCTCCAGCCCTTAGGCTGCGGCCTGCCACCAGCCCCGAGCTTCCCCCTCATGATGATCCTGCGCTCCTCGCCGACCTCTCCCTTTGGCCGCAAGGTCAAGATCGCCGCGCATCATCTCGGCCTGATCGACCGTATCACCATCACCGTCGCCGATACGAGCGACCCCGGCGACACGCTGCGCACGCAGAACCCGCTCGGCAAGATCCCGGCGCTGATCCTGGCTGACGGCACCGCGCTCTACGACAGCCGTGTCATCCTGGACTATCTCGACATGCTGGCCGGCGGCGGGCGGATCGTCCCGGTCGGGCTGGCGCGCTTTCCCGCCCTGGTCCGGCAGGCCCTGGCGGACGGCGTGATGGATGCCGGCCTGCTGCGGGTCTACGAGGTGCGGTTCCGCCCCGAGGAGTCCCGCGTCCAGGCCTGGACCGACCATCAGGCGGGCAAGATGGAGCGCAGCCTCGCCGTGCTGGAGCGGGACATCGGCGCGTTCGACCCGGCACTCGACGTCGGCAGCATCGCGCTCGCCTGCGCGCTCGGCTATCTCGACCTGCGCTTCGCCGGCGCCTGGCGCTCGACCCATCCCCGCCTGGTCGAATGGCTGGAGGGCTTCGCCGCGGCGGTGCCCTCCTTCGACCTCACCCGGCCGCCGGCCTGACCCGGCGCGTCCTGCCCTTCCAATCGGGATAGGGGGGAAGCCTTTGTGGCCTCCACCCCTCCCACACCACCCGGCATGCGGGTCCGCACCGGGCGGTTCGAGGAGTTGAGGTTATGCGAGCCTTGGCACCCCGAGGCTGTCGAAGTAGGCGATGGGGAGGACACGGTTCAGGAGCAGGCGACTGTTGTGCCACCAGCGTCTGGAGTTTGCCGCGACCGTCCTTGCATCCGTTTCGCTGGCCCCGAGTGCGCGCATTTGCCGGTACGTGGTCGAGCCCCGCTTCCATTGCCTGAGTTGCAGGGCTCGCAGCCTGTGACGCAGCCATTCGTCCAGTTCAGTGAAGACGCTGGGCGTTTGCGCCAGCCGGAAGTAGGCCTTCCAGCCGGGCACGTAGCGCCTCAGCTTCTCGCTGACCTGGGCGAGGCTTTGCCCGCCGCTGCGCCGCGTCAGTTGCCGGATGCGCTGGCGATAGGTCGCCAGGGCCTTCTTGGCCACCTTGCGCTTGACCACTCCCCCGGGTGCCTTCCACAGCTCGAAGCCGAGGAACTTGCGCCCGAAGGCCGGAGCGACTGCCGTCTTGGTCTCGTTCACCACCAGATGCAGACGCGCGTAGAGCCGGCGCAGGGCTGCCAGCACACGTTCGCCCGCCTTGCGGCTGCGGACATAGACATTGCAGTCGTCGGCGTAGCGGGCAAAACGATGCCCGTTCCGCTCCAAGGCGCGGTCGACGTCGTCCAGCAGGACATTGGCCAGCAGCGGCGACAGGGGGCCGCCTTGCGGCGTGCCCTCATGGCGCTCGAT